>CANRDR010000034.1 GCA_947629425.1 uncultured Bacilli bacterium
GAAGGACTGAATAATTTGTAGTTTTTACTACTGAAATTGGAATAGGTTAAAATCAGAATAAATAAAAGGAAGAGTACTAAGCGTATCTTAGGAACATGCCTCAAAAGATGATTAACCTATGAGCGAAATTAGAAAGGTGGAAACAAATATGGAACTTTTAGATAAAGTACTTTCCAAAGAAAACTTAAATAATGCATATAAGCAAGTTTACAAAAATAAAGGAGCAAGTGGAGTCGATGGAATAACAACTGATGAATTATTTTCCTATATTAAGGAACATAAGGAAGAAATACTTTATAAAATACGGAATCGAAAATATAAACCCCAACCAGTAAGAAGAGTTTATATACCAAAAGAAAACGGAAAACTAAGAAAATTGGGAATACCAAGTGTTATAGATAGAGTATTGCAACAAGCGATAGTACAAGTATTAACGCCAATATACGAAGAACAATTTTCAGATAATTCTTATGGTTTTAGGCCTAGAAGATGTTGTGAACAAGCAGTTACAAAAGCACTCGAGTTATTCAATGATGGATATGATTGGATAGTAGATATAGACTTACAATCATTCTTCGATGAAGTAAATCAAGATAAATTAATAGGAATTATAAGAAGAACCATAAAAGATGGGAACTTGGTATCACTAATAAGAAAGTTCTTACAAAGTGGAGTAATGGAAAAAGGAGTTATCCAAGAGACAAAGAAAGGAACTCCCCAAGGAGGGAACCTAAGTCCCTTACTATCAAATATAATGCTAAACGAACTTGATAGAGAATTAGAGAAAAGAGGACTAAACTTCGTAAGATATGCAGATGATTGTCTTATAATGGTAAAAAGCGAAAAAGCAGCAAATAGAGTAATGGAAAGTATAACTACATTTATAACTAGGAAATTAGGATTAAAAGTAAATGTAGAAAAGAGTAAAGTAGCCAGACCTAACGAAATCAAGTACTTAGGGTTTGGATTTTACAAAAGGGATAACCAAAATATATGGAGACCAAAACCACATATTAAATGAGTTGAGAAGTTTAAAACTAAGTTACACGATATCCTTATAAGAAGTAAAAGTATAAGTCTAGATGAAAGACTACTTAAAATAAAACAAGTAATATATGGTTGGGTTAACTATTTTAAAATTGCAGATATGAAGGTACTACTTATAGGTATAGACGAACGGATAAGAAGAAAACTTAGGGTTATCATATGGAAACAGTGGAAAAAGATAAAGAAAAGATATACTTGTCTTAGAAAGTTGGGAATAAGCCATAGAGATGCCTATGTAACAGCCAATTCAAGAAGAGGATATTATCATATAGCACATACAAGAGTGTTAGAAACTGCAATATCAAAAGAAAGATTAAACAAAAGAGGTCTAGTTAATTCACTAGACCATTATCTAAAAGTACATATTGTTACAAATTAAACCGCCGTATACCGAACGGTACGTACGGTGGTGTGAGAGGGAAAATAGTCATAAAATTTTCTCTACTCGATTATAATTTATTAGTGATTATATGAAAAATGTTATATATACTTTTTATAATATATTATTAGATAGTATAAATAAAGATAATAATAACTATTATTTTTATTATAATTATGATTTATATATATTTTATTTAGTAGAAAATGATTTAAATATAGTTAAAGAAATATATGATTATTTAATTTCACATAATATAGAAACTTATGAAATTATATTAAATAAAGATAATAATTTATTTACAACAGTAGATAATAAAAATTATGCATTAATTAAAATAAAAGGTATATATAAATATGAAATAAAATTTGAAGAACTTAAATTTATACCAATTGATAAAGAACCACATGATTGGGGTAATTTATGGAGTGAAAAATTAGATTATTATGAAATACAATTAAGAGAATTAGGTTATAATTATCAAACTGTACTAAATTCATATGGTTTTTTTGAAGGATTAGCAGAAAATGCAATATTATATTATAATTTAACAATAAATAAATTTAAAGAAGATAAACAAATTGGAATTGTACATAATAGAATGAATTATCCTTGTTTAGAAATAGATTATAAAAATCCAATTAATTTAGTAATAGACTATAGTGTAAGAGATATTAGTGAATATATTAAATCATATATATTAAGCGATTCTTTTGATATAGAAAATGTATTAACTTTATTAGAAAGATTAAATACTAATACATTAATGTTTAATATACTTTATTCAAGATTATTATATCCTTCATTTTATTTTGATACATTAGATAAAATATTACTTGATAATGGTAAAGATAATGAAGTAGTACCAATACTTAATAGGACTGATGAATATATAAATACTTTAAAAGAAATATATTTGATGTTTAATAAAAAATATAATATGTTTAATATAGAATGGTTAAATAAAAAGGTATATTAAATACTTACATTAATAATACCTTTAACTTCTGGAACACTTTCTTTAATTAATTCTAATATACCATCATTTAATGTATAATCTTGATAACCACAATGACTACAAGCTCCATATAATTTTACAAAAACATAATTATCTTCATATTTAATAAATTCAATATCTCCACCATCATTATTTAAATAAGGTTTAATATCATCTATTATTTCTTTTATTTTTTCTTCCATATCAATCACTAATAAATATTATACTTTAAATATTTTACTTAGTAAATAAAATTTGTTATAATACGCATAAGGAGAAGGCGTTTATGAACAACATAAAGATTAATGATATTGTTAAAGGTATTGTAACAGGTATAGAACCATATGGTATATTTGTTATAGTAGATGATTATACTGGATTAATACATATTAGTGAAATTGCAAATAAATTTGTATCTAATATTGCTAATTATGTTAGTATTGGAGAAAAAATATATTGTAAAGTATTAGATATAGATAATGATAATAAAAAATTAAAATTATCTATAAAGGGATTAAATTATAAAGAATTTTATAAAAATAGAAAAGTTAAAGAATCAGTAAGAGGATTTACTCCTTTAGAAGAAAATTTAAGTATATGGACTGAAGAGGCTATGAAAGAATTAGAACATTAATTGTTCTTTTTTTGTAAAGTAATAAATAATTTATTAAAAAAATTGTGTTATACTTATATAGTAGGAGTTACTTATGAATGGTATTAAAATTGATTATTCATTATTAATTTATGTTATCATTATTGGAATTATAATTTTAATTAGTGGATTTATTATAAAAAAAATATTAGAAAAAAAGTATAAAGAAGAAATGATATTAATCAATTATAAAGTTAATAAGATTAGTATATTAGCAATACTTATATTTTCATTTATTGGTTTTTTAATAATAAAAGATTATATATGTGTTATAATTTTTTTAATATTAATTATAGTGTACTTTATAAAGAAATAAAATAATTAATATAGTAGGAGTTACTTATGAAAAATAAAGTGTTTTTAGTTTTATTGACAATAATATTAAGTTTTGGAATATTTACATATGTAAAAGCAGATAGTGGATGGGATACTGATTATGATTTTGGAGGTTCTTCATGGGATTCAGGATCTTCTTGGGATTCAGACTCTTCATGGGATTATGATTCAGGATCAAGTTCAGGATATCATGGTTCATTTTTTGATGACGATGACGATTCTTTTTTTGGACATAAACAAACTCCAGTTAATCCAGTTGCAAATTTAATAATTTTTGTTTTAATTGTATTAATAACTATACTTATAATTTATTTATGTACTAAATCTTCTAGAAAAAATTATAAAGATACTATAAAAAAATCTGTAGATTTAATTACTGTAGAACAATTTAAAAAATTTGAACCTGACTTAACTATAGAAGAATTTAAAGAAAAAGCATATGAAATATATAAAAATATACAAATAGCATGGATGAATTTTGATTATGATACATTAAAACAATTAGTAACAGATGAAATGTATAATATGTATAAAATGCAATTAAAAACACTTAGTTTAAAAAAACAAAAAAATATTATGTCAGAAATAGAATTATTAGATTCACAAATAATCTCAATTAATGATGATAAAAATAAAGAAGTAAACTTATTTTTAACAGTAAGTATGTTTGATTATGTTATAAAAGAAGATACAAATGAAGTGGTTAGAGGAAATAAAAAAAGAAGAGTAATAGTAGAATATTCAATAACTTTAGTTAAATCTAATAATAATACTAAATTAGATAAATGTCCTAATTGTGGTGCAGAATTAGAAAAAAATGCAACTATATGTTCATATTGCAGAGGAAAAATAAATAGATTATCAAATAATTATGTAATGAGTAAAAAAGAATGTATTAAACAGAAACTTGTTTAGTAGTAAAAAAAATTTGTTGGTGATGAAAAATATGAAAAAGAAATTAATTTTAAGTATTTTAATTTTAATATTAAATTTTGGAATATTCACATATGTAAAAGCAGATAGTGGATGGGATACAGATTATGATAGTGGATCTTCATGGGATTCCGATTCAAGTTGGGATTCAGGATCTAGTTGGGATTCCAGTTCTTCTTGGGATGATTATGATAGCTCATCAAGTTATAGCAGTAGTTCAAATCACAGTTCTTCAAATATTAATGCAATTAAAGTCTTTATATATCTATTAATATTAATTTATGTAACAATTTTAATAGCAAGTAAAATTTCTAATATTACCAAAGCCAAACCTGTAAAAAATGTAGGATATTATGACGAATGGACAGATGATAGAGTACATATTATATTACCTGATTTAAATATCAAAGAATTTAAAGAAAAAGCATATGAAATATATAAAAATATACAAATAGCATGGATGAATTTTGATTATGATACATTAAAAAATTTAGTAACAGATGAAATGTATAATATGTATAAATCACAATTAGAAGCATTAAAATTAAAACAACAACAAAATATAATGGAAGATTTCGAATTAGAACATGTTAAAATTATAGGTGTAGAAAAAATAAGTAATATAGTAAGTATAAAAACATTAGTTAAAGTAAGTTTTTATGATTATGTAATTAATACTAAAACTAATGAAGTAGTAAGAGGTAATAAAAATAAAAAAGTATTACTTGAATATGAAATAGTTTATACACAATCATTAAGCAAAATAGATAAATGTCCAAATTGTGGTGGAGAGTTAGATGATAAAAATGAAGTATGTTTATATTGTAGAAGCAGAATAAATAAATTATCAAATAACTTTGTTATAAGTAAAAAAAGAAATATATTTCAAACATATAAATAGGAGGAATAAAATATGAATGAATTTAATGAAGCATTGTTTAAAACAAAAGTAGATAATATATTTGTTAAATTATTTACAGCAATAATGTTTGGAGATTTAAAAGAAGTAGATCATTTTATAAGTGATGAAGTCTATAATAAATATAATAGCTATATAGAACAATTAAACAAAGATAATGAAAAACAAATATATGATGAATTAAATGTAAAAAGTACAAATATTATAAGTAGAAATATAATAGATAATAAAGAAGTAGTTAAAGTAGAATTAATATCTAGATATATGGATTATATTATAGATAAAGATAGTGGTGAATTTAAAAGAGGAATAAATACACATAGAATAGAAAAAACATATACTTTAACTTTTGAGAAAAAAGTTGATGCAAAAAATGTTGGTTTAGTAAGAAAATGCCCAAATTGTGGTGCAAGTATGGATATTAATAATACGGGAATATGTGAATTTTGTAAAACAGTTTATAAATTAGAAGATTATGATTATGTATTAACATCAATTATTTAGTTGATGTTTCTTTTTTTATATGTTAGTATAAAAAATGAATTGGAGGTATTTCATGAAAAAAATATTAAATGAATTTAAAGAATTTATAAATAAAGGTAGTGTATTAGATTTAGCAGTAGGTGTTATCATAGGTAGTGCTTTTACTGGAATAGTAACAAGTTTAGTAAATGATATATTTACACCTATATTAGGTATAGTTATAGGTGGACATGATTTTAGTAATTTATCTATTAAATTTAAAGATGCTACTATTAATTATGGTTCATTTATACAAAGTGTAATTAACTTCTTATTAATGGCAATATGTATATTTATTATAGTTAAAATATTTAATACTTTAAAAAATGGATTTGAACATAAAAAAGAAGAAGTAGTTGAAGTAAAGAAAACTAATGAAGAAAAATTATTAGAAGAAATAAGAGATTTATTAAAAGAAAAAAATAAAAAAGCAAAAAAATAAGGTGATAATTTTGAAGGGTTTTGTTAGTTGTACAAGAAATATAGAACATTTAGGACCATTTTTTAACGATAAAATGAAATATAACGGTTTTATACCTCAGTATGATTTAGATTGTTATGTTGTTCAAGGATATGGCGCATTTATGGGAATTACAAATGTAAATAGTATTGATGAATTACTAGAAAAATATTATGTCTTTTATAAAGAATATATAAGTAAAGGATATAACTTATTAATAGGACCAGCACCATATGTAGCACCACAACATTCTCGAGGAATATTTTGTGAAAACTATTTAGATATATTAATTAAAAATGAACCAAATAAAATTGCTATTTTAAATTCTGCAAAAAAGTTAATAAATGATACTATTAATGAATCTATAAATAGAGAAGAAATAGAACAATACTTAGTAAGTGATTTACATAAAAATGTTTTAATAGCAATAGATTTAGATAGTCCATTTTATACTGAAAAATTATGTAAAGATGTTAGTAATAAATCTAAAGCATTAATGTTAATAGACTTTTTTGCTAATTATAATGATATACATCTTAATGAACATATCTCTAAAATAAATAATAATAGAAATATATTAAAAACAAAAATAGATAATATTATGATAAAAGACATATTAAAATATAAAAAAGAATATTTTAATATATTTAAAGAATATGAAAATATAGATTTCACAAATAAAATTGATATTGAAATTATAAAAGGTATTGTAAATAAATTTAAAGATAATAATCAAAAAAGATTAGTTTTATGAGTTTTCTAAATAAGAAAACTTTTTTTGATATTACTTTTATGTTATAATCTATAAACGGAAGTGATATTATGTATACTTTATTTATATCTACTTATGATAAATTAATAACTATAGGATTACTTTTAAATGGTAAAGTTTTAGAAAAATTAGAAAATTTATCTAATCAAAATCATAGTGTATTAGTAATGCCTATGATAGATAATATTTTAAAAAATAATAATATAACTGTTAATGATTTAAACGAAATTATAGTTGTTAATGGACCAGGTTCTTTTACTGGAGTTAGAATTGGAGTAACTATTGCAAAAACTCTAGCATATACTTTAAATATTCCTATAAAAACTATTAGTAGTTTAGAAATATATGCAGTAAGTATTAAATCAAATGATAATAAATTAATAGAAATATCTGATTTAAAAGGTAAATATATAGGTTATTTTAATAAAGATAATGAATTAATAAATGATTTAATTTATTTAAAAAATGATGAATATATAGAATTTATAAAAGATAAGAAAAAATATTTAAAAGAGAAAACTGACATAAATTTAGAAAATATTTATAATTATTTAAAAGATAAAGAACCAATAAATCCTCATAAAGTTAATCCAATATATATTAAAAATATTGAGGTTTTAAATGATAAATAATTGTACTATAAAAGATATAGATACTATTATTAATTTAGGCAAGAATTTTAATAATAATTTTGATAAATTAAATAATATAAATGAATTAATAGAAAATAATAATATATTAGGTTATTATATTGATAATAAATTAGTTAGTATGTTAATTTTTAATAAATTATATGAAACTATAGATATATTATATTTAATAGTAGATGAAAACTTTAGAAGAAAACATATTGCATCTAATTTATTAGAATACTTAATTAATAATTATGAATTTTATCATATTATGTTAGAAGTTAATATTAATAATATAAATGCTATAAATTTATATAAAAAATATAATTTTAAAATAATAAATATTAGAAAAAAATATTATCAAAATGAAGATGCATATCAAATGGAGTTGATAAAATGAAAGATGTTTATATATTAGGTGTAGAAAGTAGCTGTGACGAAACAAGTATATCTATTGTAAAAAATGGTTCTGTTGAAATTGCTACTACAGTTTTAACACAAATGGATACTCATGCAATGTATGGTGGAGTAGTGCCTGAAATAGCTAGTAGAATGCATACAGAAAATATTACTCTAGTATTAGAAGATTTATTAAGTAAAACTGATTTAAGTGTTAGTGATATGGATGCTATTGCGGTATGTTATGCTCCAGGTTTATTAGGTAGTTTACTTGTAGGAATAGAGTTTGCTAAAACATTAGCATTAGTTTATAATAAACCATTAATAAAAGTACATCATATTGCAGGACATATTTATGCAAATAATTTAGTAAAAGAAATTAAATTTCCAACTCTAGCTTTAGTAGTAAGTGGAGGACATACTGAATTAGTAAGAATGGATGACGATTATAGTTTTAAAGTATTAGGAACAACATTAGATGATGCTATAGGAGAATGTTTTGATAAAGTAGCAAGAGTATTAGATTTAAAATATCCAGGTGGGCCTAATATAGAAAAACTAGCTAAATTAGGTAAGAATACATATAATTTACCAATACCAATGAATAATAATGAACTTAATTTTTCTTTTAGTGGTTTAAAAAGTGCTGTAATTAATTTAGTTCATAATGAAAAACAAAGAGGTAATATAATTAATAAAGAAGATTTAGCATGTTCATTTCAAACAATTGCAGTAGATGAATTAATTAGAAAAACAAAACTTGCAATTATTAAAACAAATATAAAAAGATTAATAGTAGCAGGTGGAGTAAGTGCCAATAGTTATTTAAGAGAAAAATTAAATGAGTTATGTAATGAATTAGATGTAGATTTATCTATTCCACCACTTAAATATTGTACAGATAATGCAACTATGATAGCATGTGCTGCATATCCATTATATTTAAAAAAAGAATTTACTGATTTTTCTTTAAATGGTAAAAGTCAAGAATATTTCTTTACAAATAAATAGTTTAACAGCTATTTTTTTATTTATTAAATAAATGAATTCTGCTAATTACACAACAAAAAGTCTGCTAAATGCACAACAAAAAGTCTGCTAATTGCACAATAAGTATTAAATCTATTTATTATATTGAATTGTAAAATGGAGTTTATACTCTTTTTTTTATTTATTATAAATGGTATAATCTTTATAGAATAAGGGTGTGCTATATGGATACAAATTTAGAAAATGTTTTAACAAATGAAGAATTAATAAGTATAGATGGTTTTTTTAGAGCTGCTAATTATCTTTCTTGTGCTCAACTTTATTTATTAGATAATGTTTTATTAAAAAGAAAATTAGAATTATCAGATATAAAGCCAAGATTAGTAGGACACTGGGGTACAGCACCGGGACAAAATTTTATATATGCACATTTAAATAGAATAATAAAAAAATATAATTTAGAAATGATGTATTTTTCTGGGCCTGGACATGGTGGACAGGCAATGATTGCAAATAATTATTTAGAAGGAACATATACTAAATTTTATCCTGAAATAACAGAAGATGAAGAAGGAATTAAAAAACTTTGTAGAAGATTTTCTTTTCCAGGTGGAGTATCAAGTCATGTTGCACCAGAAACACCAGGTTCTATTCATGAGGGTGGAGAATTAGGTTATAGTCTTGCACATGCATATGGAGCAGTTTTAGATAATCCTAATCTAATTGCAGCATGTGTTGTAGGAGATGGAGAAGCAGAAACAGGTACCCTTGCAACAAGTTGGCATTTAAATAAATTTATAAATCCAAAAACAGATGGAGTAGTTTTACCAATATTACATTTAAATGGTTATAAAATTGCAAATCCAACAATACTTGGAAGAACTAGTGATGAAGATTTAACTAAAATGTTTGAAGGTATGGGTTATGAAGTATTAATAGTAAGTGGTAATGATCCAATAAAAATGCATAAACTAATGTCTTTTACATTAGATAAAGCGATAATGATGATAAAAAATAGAAAAATTTTAGCATCAAATAATATAGAAACAAATAATAAATTGCCTTTAATAATTTTAAGAAGTCCTAAAGGATGGACTGGACCTAAATTAGTAGATAATAAATTAATTGAAGGAACATTTAGATCACATCAAGTACCAATAACAGTAGACATAGAACATCCAGAATTATTATCAACATTAGAAAGTTGGTTAAAAAGCTACAAACCTGAAGAATTATTTGATGAAGAAGGAAAATTAAAAGAAGAGTATAAATTATTTGTACCTGATGAAGATTTAAGAATGGGTAATAGCAAATACGCTAATGGCGGATTAATAAAGGAAAATTTAATATTACCTAATGTTTTAGATTATGGTGTTAAAATAAGCAATCATGGTGAACAAACTGGTATGAATATGAAAGAATTAGGAAAATACATAAAAGATGTAATACTTTATAATGAACCTTATAAAAATTTTAGAATATTTGGACCAGATGAAGCATTATCTAATAGATTAAATTATATATTTGATGTTACTAATAGAGAATGGAATACAAATTTATATTTAGATGATGAATATTTAAATAATTATGGTAGAGTAATAGATTCATTTTTATCAGAAAATGTATGTTTAGGACTACTTGAAGGTTATGTATTAACTGGAAGACATGGATTTTTCCATACTTATGAAGCATTTTCAAGAATAATAGATTCTATGGTTAGTCAACATGCAAAATGGATTAAAGCATCTAGTGAAGTATATTTTAGAAAACCAGTTTCATCAATTAATATAATATTAACAAGTCATATATGGCAACAAGATCATAATGGGTATACACATCAAGAACCTGGCTTTTTAAATCATTTAGCAAGTAAGAAGAAAGATGGTATTGGAATTTATTTACCAGCTGATTCAAATACATTAATTTGTACAATGGAACATTGCTTAAAAACTGAAAATAAAATAAACGCAATAGTAGCTAGCAAACATTTAACACCAGAATGGTTAAATATGGAAGATGCAAAAAAACATTTTGAAAAAGGTATAAGTATATGGAATTGGGCTAGTGCAGAGAATCCTGATATAATACTTACGGCAATTGGAGATACACCAACTATAGAAGTTCTTGCTGCTAAAACTATTATAAAAAAATATATTCCAGAACTTAAAGTAAGAGTAGTAAATGTAGTTAATTTAATGAAATTAGATAGTACTGTTGGATTAAGTGATGATGAATATAATGACATATTTACAACTGATAAACCAAATATAATAGTATTTCATGGATATCCTAATTTAATAAAAGAATTAATATATGAAAGAACTAATAGAAACGTATTAATATTAGGATATAATGAAGAAGGTGCAATAACAACACCATTTGATATGAGAGTAAGAAATAAAATAGATAGATTTAATATATGTTTAAACGTAGCAGAATATGTAAAAAATAATTTTAATTGTAGTGATTTAATAAAATATTCTTTAATGGAATTATTAAAACATAAAGACCATATAAGAGTATATGGAAAAGATTTAGATGAAGTAACTAATTGGAAATGGTCTAATTAATTACTTTTTTTAATATTTATGTTAATATATATTTAAGGAGAGATATTTATGTTATATGATAATAAAGCTTTTTATGTATTTGTAACAGATGATGAATTTCATACTAAAAAAATGTATTATAAAGATAATGAATTAAATGGTAGATTAATAATATCTTATTATGAATTAGATGATGATATTGTAATAAAGATAAATTATCCTAATAAAGAAATATTAAGTAAAGAAGTAGATTTAAAAACTTATAAATTAAAAACTAAATATTATATAGAAAGAATAGAATCTAATGGTTATGAAGAATATCCAACTACTTATGAAAAAATATATGGATTAGGAATATATAAAAAATTCTTTGTAAATGGTTATACTCCAGATATGAATTCTGTAAAAAAATATTTAGAATATGATTATTTAGAATATAATGAACTAGATACTATAGCAGAGAATAAAAAAGAATTATCAGAATTAGAAGACTTATATAATAAATGTCTTGATTTTGATAATCCAGAAATAGTTAAAAATAAATTTTTAGAATATGATAAGAATTTCTTAAATATTACTAAGAATTTTAAAGATGATGAGTTTTTAATATAATTCTTTACAAGTACCTTGTGTAGGATTATAAAAACAATGATTTTTATATCTACCAGCAAGAGGTTGTCCATAAAAGTTAGAATTACAGCTATTTCCAGTACCTGGTGCATAAAACCATAATGAATGAGTAGCAGGGTAGTAGTATTCTCCAGTAATAACTCTTTTAGCAAGATCTTTTTCTAATTTTGTACTACTTGAATAAAATAAAGATGAATTAACTCCAGAAAAACCTCCAGGATTTTGATAAACTACATCATATAAAGTTCTAATATTTTTAAAAATATCACAATTAGCAATAGCACGATTTACAATAACATTTCCTACCATTAACATACCTAAATTACCTTCACCTAATGCTTCCGCTCGCATTAACCTTGCAACTAAATCTAATTCTTTAGCAGTATAACTAACTAACACATAAATCACCTAAAATATTATATGAAGAGTTAAAAAAAATATTATAAATCTATAATATCCAGAGTGTAGACAAACCCCTAGAATTTTTCTAGAGGTTTTCTTATGCAATTTTTAAAATTTGAAATTTTAGAAAATT
>CANRDR010000035.1 GCA_947629425.1 uncultured Bacilli bacterium
CAAAAAGGCTTTATAAGACCATCTATAGTATTAAATAAAGATATAGAATATGTATCAGGTAATGGTACAAAAGAAAAACCTTATATTTTATCTTTATAATGTAAAAATAAAGTAACTGTTTATTAAAACATCCTTTTTTAATTGCATTTCATAATTATTTAGATTATAATGATATTAGAATGAATAGGGTGAAGAAAATGAAAACTTTAGTAATTAGTAAACCAATATATGATTATATAATGCCGTTAGTAGATTTTCCACAAGATGGAGATAACTTTTTTATAGAAAAAACTATAAATTCTTTATCTTCTTTTGGAACTATAGCAGCATTAACTTTAGGAAAATATGGAGTAGATACTACTTATACTGGAATGGTTGGAAATGATGATGTAGGACCTAAAATTAAAGAAATTTTAGAAAACTATCAAGTAGATACAAAATATTTAGAAGTAAATTTTGAAGAAAAAACATGTGTATCTTATAAAATATATAATAAGAAATCAAATAAATTTACAAATATAAATTCTTTTACTTTAAAAAGCAATTTAACTAAATATAAATATGAATTTGTTCCAGATGTAGTTATTATGGATGACAGAGATTATAATGCTAATAATGCAGCATTAAATAATTATCCTAACAGTTTAACTATATTTATTGGTGATAAGTTTACAAAAGAAAGTCAAGTATATTGTAAAAGATGTAAATATATTATTTGTTCTCTTTCTTTTGCAAGTGAAGCGACTGGAATTGTAAATGGATTAAATAAACCTAAAAATATAGTTGCAATGTATCAAAAATTTATAGATTTATATAGTGCTAATTTAATTATAAAATTAGATAATTTTGATATGTTATATTGTGTTAATGATGAAGTTAGATTAATAAAGAATGTTAATAATAATTTAGCAAATAAAGAATCAATTTATTATTCAATATTATCATATTTCTTAATAAATAATTATAGTGTAGAAAATGCAATAAAATTAACTAATAAAGTTATGTTAAGTAGTCCTAATGAAATTGATATAATAAATAATATACCAGATTATACTGTTATAACTAGCTCATTAGAAGAATTTAAAAAAACTTCTCCACAAGTTATAAAGTCATCTGGTGAAGTAAAAGAACAAACGGTTACACCAATTAATAATGATGTTAACGTAGAACAAAATGTACAAACGCAGCAAGTACAAAATCAAGCGCAAACACAACAGAATACATCACAAGTACAGCCGGTACAAAATCAAGCACAAATGCAACAAACTAATCCTGTTCAAACACAAAATAATCAAAATTTAACATCACCTACACAACAAACAAAAAATAATGAAACACAAAATACAGTTAATCAAAATCCACAACAAAATATGCAAGTAAATCAAAATGTACAAAATAATAATGGGGTTAAAAATGCCTAAAGTTTTTAACCCTTTTTTAGATTTATTACCTAAAATAGATGTTCATGGGTATAATAGAGATATGATTAAATATGTATTAAATGATTTTATTAATGATAATATTAAATTAAAAAATAAAAAGATTGTTATAATACATGGAAAAGGTGAAGGTATTTTAAAAGATGAAATACATTTATTATTAAAAAAAGATAATAGAGTTCAAAAATACTATTTAGATAGTTTTAATACCGGATGTACTGTTATTGAACTAAAATAATATGTTATAATACACATTAAAAAGGAGTGATTACATGTTTGTAGATGAAGTTACTATAAAAGTAGAAGCAGGCCGTGGTGGAGATGGTTGTACATCTTTCAGAAGAGAAAAATTTGTTGAAATGGGTGGACCTGATGGTGGAAATGGTGGTCATGGCGCTAATATAGTTTTTAAAACAGAAAAAGGATTAAAGACTTTAATAGATTTAAAAATGATGAAACACATTAAAGGTAATAAAGGTGTTAACGGAAAAGGTATGAATAAACATGGTCAAAATGCAGAAGATGTTATTATAAAAGTACCTTTAGGAACAACAGTTATAGATAATGAAACAGGAAAAATAATTGCAGATTTGACAAAAAATGAAGATGAAATTATAGTTGCAAAAGGTGGACGTGGTGGTAGAGGAAATAATGCTTTTAAAACACATGAAAACCCAGCACCTAAAATGAGCGAATTAGGTGAACCTGGAGAAATAAAAAATATAAAATGTGAGTTAAAAGTTTTAGCAGATGTTGGTCTTATTGGAATGCCAAGTGTAGGTAAAAGTACCATTTTAAGTATGATTAGTGCTTCTAATCCAAAAATAGCAGAGTATCACTTTACAACATTAAGTCCTAACTTAGGTGTAGTTAAATTAAAAAACGAATCTTTTGTTATAGCAGACTTACCAGGTTTAATAAGTGGTGCAAGTAATGGTGTAGGATTAGGAGATAAATTCTTAAGACATGCAATGCGTACTAAAGTTATTGCACATGTTATTGATATGGGTGCTTTTGAAGGAAGAAATCCTATAGAAGATTATGAAATTATAAAAAAAGAATTAAAACAATATGATGAAAGATTAATAAAAAAACCACATATAATTATTGCAAATAAAATGGATTTAGAAAATGCAAAAAACAATTTAGAAAATTTTAGAAAAGTTTATCCAGAAGAAGAAATATATGAAGTAAGTGCAATTAATAAAGAAGGTTTTGATACATTATTAATTAGATTATTAGATTTAGTTAAAAAAACAGATGAAGTAGAACTTTATACTGCTTCAGATTATGCAGATTATAAATTATATAAATTTAATGAAGAATCACCATTTACTATAACTAAAGAAGATAATATTTGGATAATTCGTGGTAAAGAAGTAGAAAAATTATTTGATATGACAAGATTTAATGAAGATGAATCAGTAGAACGTTTTGCAAGAAAATTAAAAGGTATGGGAATTGAAGATGAATTAGAAAAAATGGGTGCAAAACGAGGGGATGAAGTACAAATAAAAGAATATATATTTGAATTTAAAGAATAGAAAAAAGAATTAATTTTTTCTATTTTTAATAAAATAATAAATTAATCCTTTAATATGATAAAAAGTCATCATTGAAAATACTTTTTTATGAGATAATCTTTGTCTTTCATGAACTACACTTATAAGTCCATTATAATAAGTTTTAAATCCAGCTATTTTAGCACGTAATGCATAATCAGCATCTTCTGGGCCATAAAATATATGTTCATCATAAAAACCAATTTTAATAAATACTTCTCTTTTTATTAGAGTATATGCACCAATACCATAATCTACTTCAAATATAACTTGATCTCTAATATTATCGTAATCACTAGAATTTATATCAATTTTTTTATTAAATTTATGTAATATTCCTTTAAAACCATTCTTTAATTTAGATTTTATAGTAGGAAATTTTCTAATATTATCTTGTATCTCTTTATTTTTATAAAACATTTTAGGAACAACAATACCAATATCCTTATTGTTTTTTAAAAAATCTATACCTATTTTAATTGAATCATCTATAAAATAAGCATCACTATCTAAAAATAATATATAATTACCATTTGATTTTTTTAAACCGATATTTCTACCATTTGATACTCCCATATTTTTTTTATTATTTATTATTTTAGTATTAAATTTAGTTTTATTTTTAAATTGTTTTAATATATTGAGTGTATTATCAGATGAATTATTATCTACTAATATAATTTCTGTATCTTTAAATGGTATATATTTATTTATAGATTTTAAGCAAGTATTAATACAATTTTCGTTATTATGAGTAAGAATAATTATAGATAGTAAATTATTTTTTGGCATCTTTAATCCTATATCTTTGATATAAAAGTCCTGTTAATATAAAGAAAAATGGTGCAACTCTTGTAACTCTTATATTTGCAAAGGCTTGTATAGCGTAACCTATGAATGCTAGAAATAAACCTATATATATACTATTATCTAGTTTTTCATATTTAAATATATTTCTTATACTAGTAAAGAATATGTAGAATAAAAATACTATATAAATAATACATGAAAATACACCTTCAGTAACTAATATTTGTAAATATTCATTATGTGTTTTATCTACAATTCTATTTGTTCCTGGTGTTATTAAAAAAGATCCATCCCATGCATATATTAAACAATCTATTCCAACTCCATGAAGCCAATATTTAGGTACTATTTTTAATGTTTCTTTCCAAATAAAGCCTCTTTGTGATCCCCAATTATTTGTTACATTACCACTTGCCATTTCTTTTACTTCTTCTTTACTGCTATTAAATTCTTTAACTACATCTTGTGTTTGATTATTAATTTTCATAAAACATAAAATAATAATAGAGATTACTAATAGTGTTTTTGCTACTAAAATACTAAAAGATTTTAATTTATCATTAGTTTTTTTCAATAGTTTTAAAATTAAAATAATTACTAAATAACTTACGATTGCTATAAAAACAAATACTAATCCAACATTTACACTACCTGTAACACAACCAATTAAATATGGAAAATATATACTTGATATTATTAGATATAAATATTTCAGTTTTTTTTCTTTAGTAAATATAAATAAACCTATAGAAAGTGCATATACTAATAAACAAAATGTTCCAAAAAAATTATGATGTCCAGCTAAACCTGTTATATAAGTTGCAAACATACTATCTTGTAAATGTAACACTGAACTTATTAAAAATATATTAATAATAATTTTTTTATATTTTTCATTTTTTATAAGTGAATTTAGAATAAATAAAGTATAATATGTAATAATCATAATAAGTCCTTCATTTCTTCCTTCAACACCTATTAAACTAGTTTTAATATTAACAGAAAAAATCGTAGATAAAAATGCACATATAATTAATAAAAGAATAAATATATCAGCAATTCTAAATTTATAATAATTATTTCTAATTCCAATTAATATTACTAATATATTTATAATTCCAACAAAACCTATAATACATTCATATTTTACTAAATTTAATACTTCAGCTTTTGCTATTAAATAAGATAAAAATATTATTAAAGGTATTGTTATAGAAGTAATAACAGTAATTATTTTTTCATATGTTTCAAATTTCATTTTGAATAAATCTTTCATTTTTCTCTTGCTCCTTTTCTTTATTTAATAAAAGTTTAATAGTTTTAAAAAATATTTTACAATCTAAAATAAATGATACATTATCTACATAATATAATTCCATTGATATTCTTTCATTATATGTTGTTTTTTTAGACGAGTAACTGGTCCATATTCCACTTAAACCAGGTTTAACACTAAGTAATTTATTTCTTTTTGTTTTGTATTTATTAATTTCTATATCAACTATTGGTCTAGGTCCTATAAAACTCATATCTCCTTTAATAATATTAAATAATTGTGGTATTTCATCAATAGAATATTTTCTTAAAACTTTACCAATTTTTGTAATTCTAGGATCATCTTCTAATTTAAAATGTTCTTTATATTTTTTTTGATTATGTAAAGATAAATCTTTAATATTCATATTATTATACATTGTTCTAAATTTATATATATAAAAATATTTATTATTTAATCCAATTCTTTTTTGTTTATAAAATATTGGTCCTTTACTATCGATTTTTATTAATATTCCTAATATTATAAATAAAATTAATAATAATGGAAAAAAAATAATTAAAAATAATATTGCAAATATTTTATCTAATAAATATTTAATTTTTAAATAATTTTTCTTTGTCATTTATATCACTGCCTATTTGTATATATAAATTATAACAAATTGATTTTTTTAAGTCTATAATATTCAAATATTTTGTTGATAAAATAAAGCATTTGTTATATACTAAATACAGAAAGTAGGGTTCATAATGAGTAAAACTAAAAAAATATATTTTTTAGCAGCAATAGTTATGTTAATTGGTTGTTATGCATTAAATTTAAGCTACAGTATATTTGTACAAACAGAAGAGAAAAATGCAGTAGATAGTTTCGTTCCAGAAATAACTTATACTTTGAGTCAAAATCAATTTGCAATTGAAAAAAATTCTACTAAAGTTGTTAAAATTACTATTAATAATACTAGCAATGTACCATTTAATTATGGTTTAAAAGCATCAACTGATTCTAATGATTATTCTATAAAAATGTTAAAAGATAATTTGTCATATGGAGAAATAAATGCTTTAGAAAGTAAAGATGTTTTTTTAGCAGTTTCAAATAAGGAAAATAAATGTATTGTTGTAAATTTTGATTTATTATATGACTATATAACAGTAAATTTTGATAAAGATACATATTTGAAAGAAACAAATATAGATAATATAAATCAATATGATTATGAAATACCTACATCATTAACTGATTTAATAATAAATAATGCAACTAATAATAAAAATAAAGAATATAGTTCATTAATTGAAAGACAAGATATAATTAATGATAGTGTGTTAGAAAACAAACCATATTTAGTTAAAGATACTAATGATAATAATATTGTTTATTATTATAAAGGTAATGCGTTAGATAATTATATAGAATTTAATAATATGTGTTTTAGAATTGTAAATTTTGATAATTCTAAAAATGTAAAAATGATTTTAGCTAATGAAGGTAAATGTATTTCTTCTAATGAAAATAGTGGTTATGCTAAATTAGAAAAAGATTATATAACTGTTCCTTACAGTAAAAATAATGATATAAATTATGTAGAATCTGATTTAAAAGATGCTTTAGAAGTTTGGTATAAAAACAAATTTGATAATAATTCTTTAATTGATAATTATGAATGGTGTAATAGTAAAAATGTATTAAATAAAAATAATATTAGTATGTTTAATACATGCAATGGTAAAAATGTTTTATCTAATGTAGGTAATCTTACTAAAGAAGAAATATATTTAAGTTATCTAAATGATTTATCATATTTAAAAGATAATGCTCATAGTAGCAAATGGTTTTCTATGTCTTTAAAAGATGATGAATACGTTTATACTATGAAAGATATATTAGAAGAAACAAAATTAACTGATAATCTTAATATTAGACCTACAATTGTATTAAAAAATGTGTATGTTTATGGAAATGGAACAAAAGATAATCCATATATTGTAGATAATAGTATGGAAACTAATAATTCTTGTATTTAATATAAAAAGATTAATTGTGAATCTTTTTTCTTGCAAATAATTATTTTTTATTATAAGATTTTTATAGGAGGTATTATGAAGACAAAAGATATAGAAAATTTGGAGAAAAATTTTAATAAGATTGCAAACTTATTAAAAATAATTATTGGTATTTTAATTATTATATGTGTTGTAACAATTTTTGGATTATCTAGATTATATAGTAGTAATTCAAATTATAGTAGCAGTAATACAGATTCACAAGATAATAGCACATCAACTGATAATGGAGAAAGTGAAGAACCTGCAGATTATGATGTTTCTATGTTTGAGGAAATAACAGCATCTGATATAAAATCAAAAACCAATAAATCTAAACAAGTTATATATGTTGGTAGATCAACATGTAGTTGGTGTATTAAATTCTTACCAAACTTACAAAAAGCACAAGAAGAATATGGTTATAAAACATTATATATAGATATAGCAAAAATAATAGATTTTTCATCAAGTGCTATAATAGATCAATCAGCCTATAACACAATGACAGCATTAACAGGTGATGATTATGAAGATTATATGGATGAAGAATTTGGTGCTACTCCTATGGTACTAATAGTAGAAAAAGGTAAAATTATAGGTGCACAAACTGGATACTCTGAATATGATGATTTTGTTAAAGTTTTAGAAGATGCTGGATTTAAAAAATAATATCAATTTAAAAGATATTATTTTTTTCTATTAATTCTTTTATATTTTTATTATTTAAATAAAATATTACTATATTAATTATAATACCAGAAGTAATGACATAATTTTTATAGTCAATCTTATTTATAAAATAATCATCTAATTTATTTTTAAAATCAAAATAAAATTTATTTATAATTATTAAAAATACTTCTTTATTTTTTTCTATATATTTTAATATTTCTTTACATAAATTATATTTATCTTTATTTCTTTTTTTATTTAAATAATATATTTCATATAAATTATCAATAATTAAATCAAATTTATAATTAATAACATCTAATATATTATTAAAATTATTATAAAAACTTGTTCTAGAAATACTTGCATTATTACATATTTTAGTTATTGATATATCATTTATATCATTATTTTTTAATAATTTAAATAAAGAATCTGCTACTAAATTTTTAATATTTATTTCCATTATGTACAAACTCCTTTTTATTTGTTTAAAATAATAAATTATTACTTGTTAAATATAATTTATAGTGTTACACTGTTTACAAGACGTTATTTTATAATATTTTAAAGGAGATGTCTATATGTTAGAAATAAAAAAGATAACAAAAATATATAAAACAGATAGTATAGAACAAAAGGCTTTAGATAATGTATCTATTAATTTTAGAGAATGTGAATTTGTTTCTATATTAGGCCCATCTGGTAGTGGGAAAACTACTTTACTTAATATAATTGGTGGATTAGATAAATATACTAGTGGAGATTTAAAAATTAATAATGTATCTACTAAAAAATATAAAGATAAAGATTGGGATACTTATAGAAATCATAAAGTTGGATTTATTTTTCAAAGTTATAATTTAATAAGTCATCAATCTGTTTTAGCAAATGTAGAACTTGCTTTAACTTTAAGTGGAGTAAGTAAGAAAAAAAGAAGAAAACTTGCTATAAAAGCATTAGAAAATGTTGGATTAAAAGATCATATTTATAAGAAACCTAATCAATTATCTGGTGGACAAATGCAAAGAGTTGCAATTGCAAGAGCACTAGTAAATGATCCTTCTATTATTTTAGCGGATGAACCTACAGGAGCACTTGATACAAAAACTAGTGAACAAATAATGAATTTACTAAAAGAAATTGCAAAAGATAGATTAGTAATTATGGTTACACATAATCCAGATTTAGCGAAAAGTTATTCTACTAGAATAATAAATTTATTAGATGGAAAAATAGAAAATGATTCAAATCCTTATGATGGATTAGATGAAGGATTTACTGATACTAAAGATAAAAAAACAAATATGTCATTTTTTACAGCATTATCTTTATCTTTAAAAAATTTATTAACTAAAAAAGGAAGAACATTGTTAGTATCATTTGCAGGATCTATCGGTATAATTGGAATATCATTAATATTATCAATTTCAAATGGTGTACAAAAATATATTGATAAAGTACAAGAAGATACATTAACCAGCTATCCATTAACTATTGAAAGAGAAAGTGTAGATTTTAGCAATATGATAAATATTATGGCAGAAAATAATGAAAAGACTGAACATGATTTAGATGCTGTATATTCTAATGATATAATGGTTGATATGATAAGTAGTGTAAGTAATGAGGTTAGAACTAATAACTTAAAAGATTTTAAAAAATATATAGAAGATAATAAAGATAAATTAGATGAAATATCAAATGATATAAAATATTCTTATAACTTAGATTTACAAATATATAGTGAAGATACAAAAGAAGGTATAGTAAAACTTAATCCAAGCAATATTTTTAATATTTTATCTAATCAAATGGGTGGCGCTATGGCCATGGGAGGCAATGCCAACGTATTCCAAGAATTATCAAGTAATAAAAGGTTATTAAAAAGTCAATATGATGTATTAAAAGGTAGAATGCCAGAAAATTATGACGAAATGGTTTTAATAGTAGATGAAAATAATGAAGTAAGTGATTATACATTATATTCTTTAGGTTTAAAAAGTCAAAAAGAATTAAATGAAATAATGTCTACTATAATGAAAGGCGAAAAAGTAGAAAAAAATGATCAATTAAAAATAAGTTATGATGACATATTAAATACAAAATTTAAAGTAGTTTTAAATAGTGATGTATTTAAAAAAGAAGGTAATGTTTGGGTTGATAAGAGTTTAGATCCAAGTTATATGAAAGATATTTTAGATAAATCATTAAATATAAATATTGTAGGAATTATAAAAGCAAAAGATTCAAGTATTATTGAAACTGCCGGAGTAGTAGGATATACAAGTGATTTAAAAGATTATGTAATTAATGGAATAAATGATAGTAAAATTGCAAAAGAACAAAAATCTAAAGAAAATATAAATGTATTTACTAATCAAGAATTTCAAGTTGGAGAATCACTTGATGCTAATTTAAGAACAATTGGTGTTGTTGAATTAGATAATCCTTCAATAATAAATATATTTCCAAAAGATTTTGAATCTAAAGATAAGATAGAAGAATTTATTGAAAAATATAATGATGATTTAGATAAAGAAGAAGATAAAATAGAATATACTGATTATGTTGGTATTTTAATGAATAGTGTAACTGTTATTGTAAATGTAATAAGCTATGTATTGATTGCATTTGTTAGTATATCTCTAATTGTTTCAAGCATTATGATAGGAATAATTACTTATATTTCAGTATTAGAAAGAACTAAAGAAATTGGAATATTACGTGCAATAGGTGCTAGTAAGAAAGATATAAGAAGAGTATTTAATGCAGAAACATTTATTGTTGGACTTACAGCAGGAACTATAGGAGTTATTATAACTGTTATATTAAATGTACCTATAAATAAAATAATAGAAGCATTAACCGGTATAGAAGTTGGTGTTGCACTTCCATTAGTAGCAGCATTAGTATTAGTATTAATTTCAATGTTCTTAACAATGATAGCAGGATTAATACCTTCTAAAATGGCTGCTAAAAAAGATCCAGTTGTTGCACTTAGAACAGAATAATTTGCAATTTTTAGTAACATGTGCTATAATACCCATTACTAATGGGGGATTTAAAAAAATTAGGCTTTCATTAGGCCTAATTTTTACATAATTATTATTTTTTAACATATTATCTTATTAGTGAATCATTTTAGGGGGAATTGGTATGATTAAAGAAATAAGAAATATATTTAGTACAATATTAAAAAGAATAGAGTTAAAAAAGATTAATTTTTTAAATCATAAGTTTAAAAAATATATTGTTAAATTTGAAGAAGAAGATAATAATTTAAAAATATATAATTCTAATGGAGACTATAAAATAGTAGAAAATAATATATTAAATAAAGTAAAAGCAATGGAAATTATTAATGTTCATAATAAAGAAATAGATGAAAAAATAAATTATTATGATAATAAAAAAGAAGATTATAAATTTATTATATTATTAAATTCTTTAATATTATTATTTTTTGGTTTTTTCTTTATAATTAGTTTCTTTTTAGGTAACTATGTAATATTTTTCTTTATATTATTATCTTATATTTTATCATTTATTATATCTAGTATATATTTTTATAATATAATGTTATTTAGAGAAGAAGTTAAAAGATTAAAATATATTAAAGAAGATAAATTAGTATATGATGATTATGAAATAATTAATTTATTTAAAGATGTATTTAATTATATTAAATTAAGTTTTAAAGAATGTTTATTAAGAATATCTAATTTATTTGAAAGAAGAAGCAAAATATAATATAATTTTAATAGGTGAATTAATATATGAAAAAAAGAGTATTAACAGGATTACAACCAACCGGTGTAATTACTTTGGGAAATTATATAGGTTCTATTAAACAAATGATAGAATACCAGAATATTTATGAATCTTTTATATTTGTGGCTGATTTACATGCAATAACTGTAAATCAAGATAGTATAGAATTAAGAAAAAATATAAAAAGTTTAATCGCACTTTATATAGCATGTGGAATAGATCCAGAAAAAAATACAATTTATATACAATCAGAAAATCCATATGTTACTGCTATAAGTTGGATGTTAGAATGTAATACTTATTATGGTGAATTATCTAGAATGACACAATTTAAAGATAAATCCAAAAAAAATGCTAACTTTACATCAGGATTACTTACATATCCAGTATTAATGGCTGCTGATATAATATCTATGAATGCAGATTATGTACCTGTAGGAATTGACCAAAAACAACATGTAGAATTAGCACGTGATATTGCAATACGTTTTAATAAAAAATATAAAGAATTATTTATAGTACCAGAAGTAATTATTAAAACTACAGGTACTAAAATAACAGATTTACAAACACCTGATAAAAAAATGAGTAAATCTAATGAAAATCAAAAAGGTGTAATAAGATTATTAGATGATTTAAATGTTGTTAGAAAAAAAATTATGTCAGCAACTACTGATTCAGAGATGAAAATTATATATGATCCAGTTAATAAACCTGGTATATCTAATTTAATAAATATATATTCTTCTTTAACTAATAAAAGTATAGAAGATATAGAAAAAGAATTTATTGATTCTAATTATGGTAATTTTAAAACTAAAGTAGCTGATGTAGTAGTAGATACTTTATCTAACATTCAAAAAAGATATAATGAAATATTAAATGATGATGAATATTTAGATAGAATATTAGATAAAGGTAGAGATAAAAATATAGAAATATCTAAAAAAATATATGATAAAATGATTGATTGTATTGGTTTAGGTAGATAAAGTATATATAATATATGGTTTTTTTAATACTTGAAAATAATAAATATTTGTAGTAATATTTAAATAGAGTAAGAGTACTCAATAAGAGACCTTTTTAACTTAACTGTGTCAGAAAGACATATTTAAGTTAAGGAGGATTTTTTTATGAATATGTTAACAATAG
>CANRDR010000036.1 GCA_947629425.1 uncultured Bacilli bacterium
CAAGAGCATTCTTTCAAAGTAATGCAAATTCAAGTGTAGATTTAGATATAGCAAAATTCTCATTTTTAGTAAATGGTAAAATAAATGAAGAAGTAAGTATTAATTTAGAAAAAACATTAAATAGTAACTATACAAAAGTAATACCAGGAAGTAGTGGAATAATAACACTAAAGTTAGATGCAAGAGAAAGTGAAGTAAATATAAGAAGTGTAATAAAAATAAATAGAGAAAATATTCCAAATAATTTAAAAATATATAAAGATGAAGAACATAGAGTAGAAATAAATGAAAGTATTGTAGAAATAATAAAATACAAGGAACAAAAAGAAGTAAAATTATATTGGAAATGGGTATTTACAGAAGATAATGAAAATGATTGGATGGATAAAGAAATAAGTATAAATATAAATGTAACAGGAGAACAAATAATAAATAAAGAAGATGAAATACCATATGAAGAAAGTACATTAGCATATAATATAATAAAGAATGCAATGAAAGCATTACCTGATACAGAAAGTACAATATATTCACCAAACCCAATAACTACACCAACACAACAGGTGAGTGGAGAAAATGAAAGAACATTATCAATAACAGAAGATGACTATGGTAATTCATATTATTTTAGAGGAAATGTTAAGGACAATTATTTAAACTTTAATGGAATGTGTTGGAGAGTTGTTAGAATAGAAGGCGATGGAAGTATTAAATTAATACTAGAAGACCAAACACAAACATGTGAAAATGCAACAGGTGGTGAAAATTCATTTATAGGAGAAGGTCAATATGGAGTAAAATATGCAACTTTGAATGAAGTAAAAAATGTTATAGTTGGAGATTATGAAAATTGTAACTCAAATAAAAGTGAATGCATGAGAACAAAATTTAATGATTGGTTTAATAAAAAATTTACAAATATAAAAGACAAATTAAAATATGAAACATGGAATTTAGGAGATTTAGAAACATTTTATAGTAATGGACAAATTGTAGATTATAGCAGCAATGCTCAACGAAATTTTAATACATCTCTTCGAGTAGGATATTCTCCAACACTTCCAGTAACTTTACTAAAAAGTGAAAAAGAAAGTGTTGTTAAAGATTACGTTGCAACATTAAATGTAGATGAAATCGCATTTGCAGGAGGAGTTTGGAATATGCCAAATATTAGTTATTATTTGTATAATACTGCACAAACGTGGGGAATACTATCTTTATTTAAAATACAAAGTAATTCGATACATCCATATGCTATTACAAATGAAAGTTTTAAAAGCGCTTATTATAGTGGAAAAGGTTCTATAATTGAATATGGAATTTTTAATAGTAGTGATTTTATTAGTCAATATTTAAGACCATCTATAGTTTTAAAACCTAATACAAATCTAATTAGTGGAAATGGATTAAAAACAAGTCCTTATAAAATACAATAAGAGTATTTAAAAAGAGTATTTTAAGTACTCTTTAACAATTTATTTTATTTTTAAGTTCATTAATAAAATTATCTATTTCTGTTTGTTGTGATAAAATATCATCACTATTTAAACAATTATTAAATTTTTTATCTAATATAACATTCATTCCAGAAGCTTCTGCAAAACTTATCAAACTTGTTAATGCTGCTTCTGTACTATATAAATCATCACTTTTAGCACCAATAGATACTGCTATCATATTTTTACCCTTTAAACCACGCGTTGAAAATAAAGGATTTAATCTATCCATAAATATTTTTAAATCACCACTCAAAATATTCCAACGTGTAGGAGTAATAAATAAAATATCTTTTTCATTTTTAATTTTTTCAATATTACTTTTCATATCATCAGTAAAACCACATATACCATCTCTATCACAATCCATACAACCTGTACAAATATGTATTTTTTGATTACCTGGAACAATTATTTCAGTATGTAATCTAATATTATCAAATGCAGATTTTATTTTTTTAGCAAGTTTTAAAGAATTACCATCTCTTCTTGAACCAACAATAATTAACATAAATATTCCTCCTATAATTAGTTTTAACAATTTATAAAAAAGTATTCATTTATAATTGAAACTAAATAAATTTACATGTTATACTTAATATACGAGAGGTAAAAATGAATATTAATATATTAAACAATTTAAAAGAAATAAAGAAAAAAACATATAATGATAAAATTAATGAATTTATAAAATGGTATAAACAAAATGAAGTAAAAGAAATATTGTATTCAGTAGATAAAGATAATTATAAAAATTTTGAAAATATAGATAAATTAAAAGATTTTATAGATTTAGTTGCTATATGGTTTGAACTAATAGTAAATGATGATTTAGTATATCATTCTATAATAAGAAATAATTTTGAAAAATTATATAATGTTGTTTCTACTAGCTATAACAAACATTTAAAAAATAAATACTTACTTATAAGACCTAAGTATAAAGAAATGTTTTTTGATAGTGATAAATTAGAATATAGTTTTGATGTAGATGAATTTGGTAAAGTACAAAGTATAGGTGGAATAAAAGATTATTCTAAATATATAAATAAACCTATAAAAGACGTTATTATAGATATGAAAAAAAATAATAAAAACATTTCATTTAATAAAATAATACAAAAAATAAAATATTATGAAATTAAAAATGAACAAGTTGATAGATTATTAGATACAGTAATATATAGAATAATGGAAAGAGGAGAAAATAATTTAAGTGATAAAAGTATAGGCCCTAAAAGAGCATACTTATTTGCAAAATTATTTGAAAGAGATATATCTATTCCATTAAAGCATGGAATTAATTTAGATGATTATTATTTAATAGATTTTATATATTCATATTTAATAAATAATGGTAATCCAGATATATATTATTATAAAAATAATTTAATTAGCAAAAAGAATACTTTAAAAGAATTAATAAAAGAATATGATAAAAATCATATAAAAGTAAATGAATGTTTAAATATACTTAATAAAGATGAAAAAATACTTCGTAAAGCGATATAATTATTTTTTACAAATATAATATATTGTGATAGAATTTTTTAAAGGTGATATTATGTTTAATTTAAAAGATTATAAAAAAATCTATATGATTGGTATTGGTGGAGTTAGTATGAGTGGACTTGCTCATATATTAAAATCATGGAGTTTTATAGTTTCAGGTAGTGATAGAGAAGAAAGCATCGCTACTAAAGAATTAATTGAATGCGGAATACATGTAAATATTGGACAAGTATATGAAAATATTACAAAAGATATAGATTTAGTAGTTTATACTGCTGCAGTAAAATCAGATAATCCAGAACTTGTACATGCAAAAGAATTAAATATAAAAACTATGGAAAGAGGAGTTTTTTTAGGAGAATTAACTAAATTATTTTCTAATACTATTGGTATTGCAGGAACGCATGGTAAAACAACTACAACATCTATGGTTTCATTATGTTTTTTAGAAGCAAAAATTGATGCATCAATACAAGTAGGTTCTTACTTAAAAAATATAAACGGAAATTATAGAGTAGGTAAAAGTGATACGTTTATTATAGAAGCATGTGAATATTGTGATAGTTTTTTAAATTTTAAACAAAAAAGTGCAATAGTTACTAATATAGATAATGATCATTTAGATTATTTTAAAAATTTAGATAATATAAAAAAATCTTTTAATAAATATGTAAGTATGTTACCTATAAATGGTGTACTTGTAATTAATGGAGAAGATGAAAATTCAAAAGAGTTAGAAAATAATACTAATGCTAAAGTATTAAAATTTGGTTTAAAAAATATATTTGATTATAATGCTCAAAATATAGTTTATGATACTGATGGTTATCCTACATATGATTTATATAATAAAGATAAATTTATAGATAAAATTAAATTAAATGTACTAGGTAGTCATAATATATTAAATAGTCTTGCTTGTATAAGTTTATGTTTGTTTTATAAAATTGATATAGACACTATAAAAAAAGGCTTATTAAAATTTACTGGAGCTAGTAGAAGATTTGAATATAAGGGTTTGTTTAATGGTGCTAAAGTATATGATGATTATGGACATCATCCTACAGAAGTAGAAGAAGTAAGTAAATCTATAAAAAATAAAAAATTTAATAAATCTTTTGTTATATTTGAACCACATACTTATTCAAGAGTTTATAATCATGCTAAATCTTTTGCAGAATCTTTAGTTAATTTTGATAATATAATAATTACTGATATTTATGCTGCAAGAGAAAAAAATACTTATAATGTTAGTCCAAATGATATTATAAAATATTTGAAAGATTTAGGAAAAGATAGTATTTATATTAGTGATTATAATGATATAATTAAATATCTAAAAGAAAATGTAAGTGATAATGATTTAATACTTACATTAGGTGCTGGATATATTACTAAATTAAGTGATTTATTAGTTAAATAAGTCATTTTTTTATAAAAAAAATAAATCCATATTGGATTAAATAAAATGGCGGAGTGGGAGGGATTTGAACCCTCGCAGCAGTTACCCACTCTACATCCTTAGCAGGGACGCCTCTTCAGCCTCTTGAGTACCACTCCAAACCGATAAATTAATTCTACTATAATGTTTAATATTTGTCAATTAAAATAGATAGACTTAAGGATAATTATTTGGTAAAATATGTACTGGTTAGGGCGTGATTATATGAAAACAAGTGACTTTGATTATTATTTACCAGATGAATTAATTGCACAAACACCTATTAAAAATAGAAGTGAATCTAAATTAATGTGTTTAGATAAATTTGGTAATATAGAACATAAAAAATTTTATAATATTATTGATTATTTAAATAAAGGTGATGCATTAGTAATAAATGATACTAAAGTTATTCCTGCAAGATTAATTGGTGAAAAAATTGATACTCATGCAGTAATAGAATTGTTATTATTAAAAAATAAAAATAATAATATATGGGAATGTCTTTCAAAACCACAAAAAAGATTAAAAAAAGATACAATTATATCTTTTGGTAATGGTAAATTAAATGCTAAAGTTATAGATATATTAGATGAAGGTATTACTTTAGTTGAATTAATTTATGATGGAATACTTATGGAAATACTAGATGAATTAGGTAGTATGCCACTTCCTCCTTATATCCATGAAAAATTAAAAGATAAAGATAGATATCAAACAGTATATGCTAATATTTATGGATCTGCAGCGGCACCAACAGCAGGATTGCACTTTACTAATGAACTTTTAGATGAAATAAAAAAGAAAGGCGTTAATATTGTACCTATAACTTTACATGTAGGATTAGGTACATTTAGACCGGTTAATGTAGAAGATGTAACCAAACATAAAATGCATAGTGAATTTTATATGATGGATAATAATTCTGCTAAAATTTTAAATGAAACTAAGAAAAATGGTAAAAAAATTGTAGCGGTAGGAACAACAACTACTAGAACTTTAGAAACTATAATGAATAAATATGGAAAATTTACTGAATGTTCTGGTAATACTGATATATTTATATATCCAGGCTATAAATTTCTTGCAATAGATTCTCTAATAACTAATTTTCATTTACCAAAAAGTACATTAATTATGTTAGTAAGTGCTTTTTCAAAAAAAGAATATATTATGAATGCTTATAATATAGCAGTTAAAGAAAAATATAGATTTTTTTCATTTGGTGATGCAATGTATATAGAAAAAAATAATGAAAATATTTAATAATTGTTTATAATATAAAATAATGATAATTTAATAATTGAATTGTCATTTTTATATTTACACTTAAAAATAAAAAATAGTTAAAAAAACTAACTTTATATTATATAATTTTAATAGAAGGTGATAAGGTGAATGTTATTATTACTGCAGGAGGTACTGGAGGACATATTTATCCGGCACTTGCTATATTAAATAAAATAAAAGAATTAGATAAAAATAGCAAATTTTTATATATTGGAACTCATAATAGAATGGAAAAAGATATCGTACCTAAATATGGATATGATTATGAAGCCTTAGAAATATATGGACTAAGTAAAAAAAATATGTTACAAAATATAAAAAATATTAAACTAATAAAAAATGCTATTAAAAAATGTATTAAAATAATGAAAGATTTTAAACCAGATATAGTTATAGGTGTAGGAGGATATGTAACTTATCCAGTAATATATGCTGCACATAAATTACATATCAAAACATTTATTCATGAACAAAATAGTATACCAGGCAAATCTAATAGAGCATTAGAAAAATATGCATCGGGAATTGGGGTAAGTTTTAAAGATAGTATAAAATATTTTAAAAATAAAGATAAAGTATATTTTACAGGTAATCCATGTAGTGAAAATGCTTTAAATACTAAAAAAATAGATAAATTAGAATTTAATTTAAAACCATATAAAAAATTAGTAGTAATAGTTAGTGGTAGTTTAGGTAGTTCTAGTATAAATAAATTAATGATTGATTATTTAAATAGTGTAGATAGTAAAGATTATGAAGTATTATACATAACTGGTAAAACTTTATATGAAGAATTTAATAAAAATAAATTTCCTAAAAATGTTAAAGTATTACCTTATGTAGATAACTTAACTGGACTATTAAAATCAACAGATGTAATAGTTAGTAGAGCAGGTGCTAGTAGTATAAGTGAAATAATAGCACTAAATATTCCAGCAATTTTAATCCCTAGTCCATATGTTGCAAATAATCATCAGTATTATAATGCATTATCTTTAAAAGAAAACAAATCTTGTATAATGATAGAAGAAAAAGATTTAAATAAAGATATATTAAATGAAAGTATAGATAAATGTTTAGATAAAGAATATAGTAAAGTTTTAAAAGATAATATGAAAAAACTTTCAATTAATGATAGTAGTACTAAAATATATAATATAATAAAAGATATAATAAAGTAGGTGTAAAATGGTTAAAAAAAAGAAGAAGAGATTAAATATTAAAAGAACTCTATTTTTCTTATTATTTTTATATATTATTGGTTTTAGTATATATTGGATTTATAAAAGACCTATTAATCATATAGAAATAAGTGGTAATAATTTAATAAAAGATATAGATATAATAACTGCTGCTAATTTAAAAGATTATCCTTCTATATTTAAATATAGTTCAAGAACTATAGAAAAAAGAATAAAAGAATTAAGTTTAGTAGATAGTGTAGATGTAAAAAAAACATTTGATTTTACTATAAAAATAACTATTAAAGAAAATAAAGTATTGTTTTATTATAAAAATAAAGATAAAATAGTTCTTGGCAATGGAGATATTATAAATAATAAATTAGATAAATTATATGGTATACCAGTATTTATAAATGAGGCTGATAATAAAGTTTTTAAAGAATTTATAAAGAATTTTAATAAGATAAATGAAAATATTATTAGTGAAATGAATACTATAGAATATTATCCAGATTATAATAATGATAATGAAATAATTGATGGAAAGAATTTTAAAATAGTTATGAATGATGGTAATACTATAATAACTAGTAGTGATTCATGTAATGTTATAAATAAATATAATGAAGTATATGCTTCCTTAAATGGAAAACAAGGAACATTATATTTAGATAAAAGAAGTAATACAGATTCTAATTTAATATTTATGCCATATGAGGGATAATTATGAACTATGATAAAGAAATGATGAATATTATTAAAAAATTAGATTATAAACCAACATTACTATTACATTCTTGTTGTGCACCATGTTCATCTTCTGTAATAGAAAGATTAAAAGATTATTTTGATATAACAGTTTTATATTATAATCCTAATATTGAACCAATAAGTGAATATGAAAAAAGAAAGAAAGAGCAAATAAAATTATTAGATATTTTAAATATAAAATATATGGAATGTGATTATAATAATGATTTATTTCATAAAATAAGTGAAGGTTTAGAAAATTGTCCTGAAAGAGGAATTAGATGTCATAAATGTTATAGATTAAGATTGGATTATACAGCAAATTTAGCTAAAAAAAATAATTTTGAATATTTTTCTACAACTCTTACAGTTAGTCCATATAAATTAAGTAATGTAATAAATGAAATAGGTATTGAATTAGATAGTATTTATAATGTTAAATATTTAGTAAATGATTTTAAAAAACAAAATGGTTATAAAAGAAGTATAGAATTATCTAAAAAATATAATTTATATAGACAAAATTATTGTGGTTGTATATATAGTAAAGGAGATTTATGAATAAAAAAGGATTTACGTTAGTAGAATTATTAGCAGTAATAGTTGTTTTAAGTTTGTTAGTAATAATAGTTGCAACTAATGGATTTGGAGCATTTAATAAAACTAAAGATAAAATAGATGATTATAATTTAAGCGTTCTTAAAGAAGCAGTAAAAAATATAGGTGTAGAAATATTAAATTGTGATGATGAAATAAGTAGTGATATTTTAGATAAAAGTTTATATAAGAGTACTGGTACTTATACTTGTGATGAAATATTAAGTAAAACAAAAAGTACTGGTTTAAATTTAAGTTTAAAAAAAATGTTAGAAAAACAGTTAGTAACTGGCGGTGAATTAGAAAAATATGGTGATAGTTTAAATATAAATTTAAAAATAGATAGCAATAATAAAATTACAGTAACGATTAATTAATTATTTACATTATATGAATTATGATATATTATTAATTAGAAATATTTATTATTTCTTTTTCTTATGAAAGGAAGATGTTATGGATTTAGTTATAGTTGAATCGCCTAGCAAAACAAAAACAATAGGTAAATATTTAGGAAGTAAATATAAAGTAGTATCTAGTAAAGGACATATTAGAGATTTAGCAACTAGTGGTAAATTTGGTTTAGGAGTAGATATAGAAAATGATTTTAAACCAAATTATATTGCAATAAGTGGTAAAAAGAAAATAATTAATGAATTAAAAAAAGATGTTAAAGACTCTAATAAAGTTTATCTTGCAACAGATCCAGATAGAGAAGGAGAGGCAATAAGTTGGCATTTATATGATGCTTTATCAATAAATGATGAAAAGTATGAAAGAGTAGTATTTAATGAAATAACAGAGCCAGCAGTTAAAGAGGCTTTTAAACATCCTAGAAAAATAGATGATTCTTTAGTAAAAAGTCAAGAAACTAGAAGAATACTAGATAGAATTATAGGATTTAGATTATCAAAACTTATGCAATCAAAAACTGGAGGAAAATCAGCAGGACGTGTACAATCTGTTGCATTAAAATTAATTGTTGATAGAGAAAGAGAAATTGAAGCATTTATTCCAGAAGAATATTGGACTATTAATGCAGATTTTGGTGAATTTACATCAAATTTAGAAAAATATAATAATAAAAAAATAGAAATAAGTAATGAATCTGACGCTAATGAAATATTAAGTAAATTATCTAATGATTTTGTAATTACTTCTATAGAAAAACGTGAAAAAAATAAAAAAGGTGTAATGCCTTTTACTACATCAACTTTACAACAAGCATGTTCTACTAAATATAATTTTGGTTCTTCTAAAACTATGTCAATTGCACAAAAACTATATGAAGGTATAGATATTGGTAGTGAAACTGTAGGTTTGATTAGTTATATGAGAACAGATTCTACTAGATTAAGTAATGTATTTGTATCAGATACATTAGAATTTATAAAAAGTGAATATGGTGAAGAATTTGTTGGTAATGTTAAAGTATCAAAAAAGAAAGAAAATGTACAAGATGCTCATGAAGCAATAAGACCAACTAGTATAAAAAGAACTCCTGAAAGTTTAAAAAAATATTTAAAACCAGATGAATATAAATTATATAGTATTATTTATTATAGAGCGTTAGCAAGTTTAATGAAAGATGCTAAAGTAATACAAACTAGTATAGTACTTGATAATAATAATTATCAATTTAAATCAACAGGACAAGTAATAAGTTTTTTAGGATTTTTAAAAGTGTATGGTGAATTTATGAATAGTGAAGAAACTATATTACCACCATTAAATGAAAAAGATGTTTTAAATACAGATAAAATAACTAGTGAACAACATTTTACAAAACCACTTCCAAGATATACAGAGGCTTCACTAATTAAAGAAATGGAAGCATTAGGTATAGGAAGACCTAGTACTTATGCTAAAACTATGGAAACTTTAAAAGAAAGAGCATATGTTAAAGTAGAAGATAAAAAATTTATACCAACAGATATTGGTATAGAAACAACAGATAAATTACAAGAATTCTTTTCTAATATAATAAATGTAGAATATACCGCTAATATGGAAACAGAATTAGATGATATAGCAGAAGATAAATTAGATAATATAAAAGTATTAAAAGATTTTTATAAAGATTTTGAACCACTTGTTGAAAATGCTTTTTCAAATATGGAAAAGAAAGCCCCTACAAAAACTGGAGAAGTTTGTCCAGAATGTGGTAATGAATTAGTTATTAGAAAAGGAAAATATGGAGAATTTGTAGCATGTAGCAATTATCCAGAGTGTAAATATATTAAAAAAGAAGAAAAAAAAGAAAATGTAATTATGGATTGTCCTATATGTAAAGTAGGAAAAATAGTTGAAAAGAAAACAAGAAAAAATAAAATATTTTATGGATGTAATAACTATCCTAAATGTAAAACAGCAACATGGGATATACCTACAGGAGAATTATGTCCTAAATGTAATAGTTTATTAGTTAATAAAAATAATCAAATTAAATGTAGTAGTTGTGATTATGAGCAATAAAAAAGTGACTTTATAGTCATTTTTAATTTAATAAACTTTTATTGTAATAATAAAGTAATTTATATATAATTTAATTAAGAAAGAATTTAGAGGTATATAATGAAAAGCATTTATAGGACAAAATCATGGGCACATGGAGACACTTTTGCCATGAAAATAGAAAACGTAGATAAAGAATATGATGGTAGATATATAATATTAATTAAATGTTATTATAAAAAATATGAGAAAAATAAAAAAGGAAATTACCCTATGTTTCGTGCAAAAATAACAAAAGATAAAGTTTTACCTACAACTAAAGAAGAAATTGATAAACTAGAATTTATAAAGACAAGATTATTAGATCAAAATATGAGATTTTTACCTTTTGATGGATCTATATCAGATGAAGAGCATATTAAAAGAGTATCTAAAATAAAAATATATCCTGATGAATATGGTTATCTTTATTTAAATATATTTAGAATATTTTTTAGAAAAATAAGACCATCTTTAATTTATCTAGGAAATTTTAATATAAAACCTCCTGAGAAGGAATATCTTCCATATAGTTTTGATGGTAGAGATCATAATATTGAAATGTTTGAATTAACAGAAGAATTTCCAAAAGAATTAATTAAAGCTTATAAAGATTATAATTTAAAACAAAGTGAAGCATATAAAAAAGAAGAAATAGAATCAAATAAAAGAATGGCAAATAGTTTTTTAGAAGTAAATAAATTTGTAGATAATTTTATTAATAATATGAACTAGATGAAACCAAAATTAAATTATATGATATAGATATAGCAGTGGAGATTAAAAAAAGATATGAAGAATTATATAAATTAAATATGGATAATGCAGATTTGATGAATACAATACAAAAAAATTGTAAAGAATTTTTACAAATACCATATGAAGCACAAATATTTTGGATGGTAATTGCAGATTTACAAATGAAAAATAATAGATTAGATGAACAATTAAGACAAATAGCATTATCTAATATAGAACAAAATAGAGTGTATTGGATATTATCTGATAGTTATAAGTTAAGATTAAGAGAATTAAATAAATTAAAGAAAAGGTTAACTAGTTATGAATTATAATTTTTATAACGATTTTTAAAAATAGAAAATTAGAATATAATAATAGTGTATAGATTATATATAAAAATTAGTTGTAAAAATGGGGATAGTGTGATATAATTTATACATGGAAAGAAAAAGAGATACTTAACTTATGCTATGTTAGGTACTCTTAGTCCAAATTGTTAGTTTGGTGAGCACCATTCAATAGTAGAAAAGATGCTCTAATTTTTTTGTTTTTTAGTCCTTTAAGAACTTTATAAG
>CANRDR010000037.1 GCA_947629425.1 uncultured Bacilli bacterium
GTATAACCCCCCCCAGCGAACAAATGTTCTTCTGAAGAAGATTGGTTATATAATTCAATCCTTCGTATATAATTTTTTATTTTTTGAGCACTTTCTTACTCTAGTTACATTATACTTTAAAAATAAAAAATATACAAGTATCTTATTCATTTTGAAATAACTTTTTTAAAATATTACCTAAATTTTTTAAACCTTTATTTAATACATTATCTATACATTCTGATAAATTATAACCTATATTACTATAAGTATTTCTATAATTAGTATTATCTTTTACATATTCTTTTATATCTATACTTGAACCATTTTTAACATCATTTTCAAATTCTTTAATTTGTTCTTCTGTTAATATCTTATTTTTAGTCGCTATATTATAATATCCTAAATTATCCATAAAATATAAACTTATAAATATTAAAAATAATATAAGTATACATTTTAAAAATATATTTTTATTTTTTTTCTTTTCCTCCATTTAATCACCTAAATAATCTTTTATAGCACTAGCTAATACTTCTAAGGAATTAGATATACTTTCATATGTACTATCAGGTCCACCTAGTTCAATTAATACTAAGTTTTTGCTATAATCTTGATTAAATATTGCTTTTCTATCATATATTCCTCTACTTATTTGTTTATGAGTACTCTCTATTCCGTTAAGTATTCCTTCCATTGTTTTTTTATTATCTTCATATTCATGATTTATTCCTAAAACAAACATAATTTTTGCGTAATCAACTCCATCTATTGTTACATTACTATATTTATAATCTATACTATCTCTATGTAAGTCTATATATAAATCTAAATTTGGATTATTATAGTTTTCTAACCATTTTCTACTAACTGAATAAGTTTGATTATAATTATATCCATATTTTTGCATATCAGTTTTTAAATCACTTTCTTCAACATATGTACCAATTCCTAATTCTTCTAATTTTTCTTTTAAAATAAATGCTGCTGTTAATACTGTAGGAGTTAAGTTATAATTTTTAATTGTAGCATATTCTTCTGTTTGATGAGTGTTATAAATATATACTCTAATAGGTAATTTTGTATTTTCTTTTTCTTTTGTTTCTTCTTTAAAAACAGTTTTTGAAAATTTAATATCATCAAATGTATTTAATCCAATATTTAATAAGTATTCACCTTTAAAATTTATATTTTTAAAATCTATTTTATTTATACTACTATTTTTTAATATATTTATAAATTTACTATTTTTAAATATATCTAATCTACTTAAAACAAATGCACTAAAAAAAGATATTATACATAGTTTTAAAAATTTTTTATATTTAAATTTATAAACTTTTTTTGTTTTAAATACCTTTTTCATAATCTTCACCATATATATAATACAAAATTAATTATAAATAATTTGTCAGTTTATAGAAAAGTGTATATAAAAAAACCAATTAATCTTTTGGTTTATTTGGTATTGAAAATATAAATGAAAATATTATTGCACTACATATACCTAAACTTACATCACATAACATATTTTTAAATATTCCTAAAAATCCCATACTTTGAAATCCTTTATAAGATGATGCAAATAACGTATTTCCAAATGATGTTATAGGTATACTTGCACCCATTCCAACAATATCTATTATTTTATCGTAAAATCCTATCATTCCTAAAAATGCACCTACTACAACTAATATACTTGTTACATGTCCTGGAGTTAGTTTAGAATTATCTAAAATCATTTGACCTATTAAACATACGAAACCACAAAATAAGAAAGAATAAAGTATTGTCATTTTAAAACCTCCAAACTAATTAAGTGTGCAGTACTTGGTATTGCATGTTTTTGATTTACTAAAAGTGGACTATGTAAACTACCAGTTGCAATTGCAAGTATTTTTTTATATTTTTTATTTTGTAAAATATTATTAAATAATACTAATGGTAAACATACTGGACCACTTCCACCACTATATTTTTCTTGATTTTCTTTAAATATAATACTTCCTGCATCAATATGATTTTTAATAATAATTCCATAATCTTTTTTTAAAAGTGTTTTAAATAATTCTGCTCCATATTTGCCTAAATCTCCTGTTAAAATAACATCATAATCTTTTACAGTTGTTTTTGTATAATTTAAATGTTCTATTAATGTTTTAACAGCAGCAGGTGCCATTACTGCCCCCATGTTATTTGCATCTTTTATTCCTAAATCAACTACACTTCCAATAGTAGATGAAACTACTTTAATATTTGATGGATACTTAGATATGTTGCATCCTACACTTCCTGTACATGTAAACGTTGTATAATCTGGTTTTAACGCACCATATTCTACTGGAAATCTAAATTGTTTTTCACTTGATAAATTATGACTACTAGTAATACTTAAACCTTCTTTTATAAATTTTCCTTGTATAAAATTAGATAATATTATAATAGAAGATAAAAATGTAGCACAAGCACTATATGTACCTAAAAAAGATATATTTAAATTATTAACACTAGAAGAAGTTGCAGTAATTTGATTCATTAAATCTCCACCTACTATTAATTCAGTTTTATTATTTACTAAATTATTTAATACTTCTTTTTGCATTTTTATTTCACAATCTTCTATTGTTTTTTCTCCGTAATAAAAATCATTTATATATTTATTTACATTTTTTAAAACACCATTATTTTCATATTTACCTGCAATACTATAAAATTTATTAATATAAATATCTTTATATAAAAAACTAGCCATAAAACACCACCTTAATTACACAAAATATAAACGCACTTACAATACCATATAAAATAACACTACCTGCAAGTTTAAAAAAGTTAGAACCTAATCCTGTAATCATACCATCTTTTTTATAATCTAATGCACTAGATTGTATAGAATGAGCAAAACCTGTAATAGGTACAATTAATCCAGCTTTAAGTTTAATAACATATTTATCAAAATCACAAAATGCAGTTAAAAAACAAGCACTAACAATAAGTATAAATAAAACAATTGATACAGCATCAGTTGATTTTAAATTAAAATAATTAATTAATAATAATCTAATTATTTCTCCAAAAGCACCCATTAATCCTCCACATAAAAATACTTTAATCGAATTATTCATTTTATCTGGTTTAGGTGTAGTTTTTTTTACTAACTTCTGGTATTCTTTTTTTTCCATTTAAAAACCTCCATTTTTATTATGAAGGTTTTAAAAAATTTTATGCACAAATATAACTTTTAATTTTCTTTTTAGAACTAGTTTCTAATCTAGATACTTTTACTTGACTTAATCCTAAATAATCTGCTGTTTCTTGTTGTGTTAAATCTTTAAAATATCTACAATCTATTACACTACGTTCTAAATCATTTAATTCTGAAAGTGAATCATTAATAAGTATTTTAGTATCATAATCTACATTTTCACCTATAAAATTATATAAATTATTATCTATTTCACTTTCTAAATCTAAAGATAATACTTCATTAGAACATGCATTAATTACTTCATTAATTAAATTTACATCTACTTCTAAAAATAAACTAATTTCTTCTATTGATGGGATTTTGTTAAATTTTTGAGTAAGTAGATTTTTAGCATCATTTATTTTTTTATATAGTTTTATATAATCTCTACTTATTTTAATTTTTCTATTATTTTCTACATATTCTCTCATAGCACCATATATGTGCAAATAAGCATAAGATGAAAATTTAACATTTGAATTAATATCATAATTGTCTATTATTTTTAATATTGTTAAATAGCCTACTTGATATAAATCTTTTTTTTCAACTCCATAAAATTTATTTGCAATTGATTTAATTAAATATTTTATATTTTCATCATTAATTATTTCATTTACATCTAACTTCAATTTTATCACCTAAACTTTTAATATATCTAATGCATTTAATTCATTAGATATTTCTTTTATATTTTTTAACTTAAATCTATTATTAACTATTAATGTATTTCCTTTATTATGTTTTACTGCATTTATAGTCATTAATAATAGTTTATGCCCTACTTCATCAATACTTTTTAATTCATTAAAGTTATATACTAGATTTTTAATGCCATTATTTATTATAATTGGTATTAATGATGATTCTAGTTTTTGTGCATTTTCTAAGGTAAGCTTACCATTTAATCTTACAAACAATATTCCAAACTTATACTCCATATTAATATTTAACATAATCACCATCCACTTAAATATAATTAATTTCTTTTTGATTTTAAACTATTTCGACAAAACTTCTTTTTCTTTTTTTTAATCATTAACACTATATCTACACTAATTAATATAATAAATATTATTATTTTTATGTATTTTATATAATTATTATTTTTTATTTTAGTTTTTACTACTTTATTACTAGATAATTTAATAATATTATTTTCTTGTTTAATATAATTATCTATGTTTACTAAAACATCTTTTTTAACAACTATATCATTTAATTTAAATATACAATAATATAATCCATTAGTATTATATTTAACATTACAATCTAACATTACTATACCTGATGAATATTCTATAAAATCTATTATTTTAGTATTAGAATTATTTATTTCTATATTATCTTTTAAAACTAATTTATCTCTTTTAAAATAAATATCTTTTATAATTAAATATTCGTCATTATTTAAATTATCTATATTTTTTACTTTATAATATTCTCCATAATAAGTTTGTGCATTAGTATTAATAATTAATGTGAAAAATGTAAAAATAATTGCTATAACTTTTATCATATCTTTTACTCCCTTCACTATATATATACTCTTTTTTTTTGCATTTCCTTTTTTTATTTGATTTTTTTGATAAAAATATATTAAAAAAACTACTTTTCAGTAGCTTTATTTAATTTTTTTGATTTTAATTTAATATTATAAGTAATATTGATAATAATACTAAATCCAATATTCCTATAATTGTATTGTCGTATGTTTATGGATTTTTTACTTCATTTTCTTATCTAATATTCGTGCCATCATTATTCCACTAGCGGAAGACATCATTAATCCTGTAGTTAAACCTCCACCATCACCTATAGAATAAAGTCCTTTTATATTAGTTTCAAAATCTTTATTTAATACAACTACATTGCTATAAAATTTAATTTCAGGTGCATATAATAAATTTTCAGGATTAGCAAAACCTTCAACTACTTTATCCATACTTTTAATAAACTGTAATATATCTGTCATAGTACGATATCCTATCGCAAATGTAATATCGCCAGGTACTGCACTTTTTAATGTAGGTTTTACTTTATTATTTTCTAAATCTTTGTTCCATGTACGTCTACCTCTAAAAATATCACCAAGTCTTTGTACCATAATAGCATTTCCACCTAATCTATTTACATTTGTTGCAATATTTTCACCATATTCTATTGGTTTATCAAAAGGAGTTGAAAAATGATGTGATACAAGTATTGCTAAGTTAGTATTATCACTTTTTTTATCTTTATATGAATGTCCATTTACTAAAGTCAATCCATTATCATATACTTCACTAGAAACATAACCGCTAGGATTTTGACAAAACGTTCTAACTTTATCTCCATAAGGATATGGTCTTTGTATAAATTTACCTTCATACATATATTTATTTATATCTTTCATTACATCATTACTTAATTCATAACGTATACCAATATCAACACTACCTATTTTAGTTTCTATCTTATGTTTTTTACATAAATCACTTAAAAATCTAGCACCTTTCCTACCTACAGCAAGTACAACATTATTAGAATTAAATGTACTTTCTTCTTTAGAATTTAAATTAACAACTTTAACACCTTTAATTTTATTATTTTCTACTATTATATCTTTAACTTCAGTTTCAAATAACATATTTATATTATTTTCTTTTAAATATTTTTCTATTTTACCATATAATATATGTGCTTTTTCAGTACCTAAATGTCTTATAGGATAACTTACTAAATCTATATTTTCTTTTTTTGCACGTCTTTTATATTCATTTATTTCATTTATGTAATCAACACCATATAATTTAGTGTCTGCTCCAAATTCTAAATATATGTTATCTGTATAAGTAAGTATTTCTTCTATTTCTTTATTGCTATAATATTCTCTAATATAAGAACCATCATTTCCACCTAAATATATATCTTCACCTTTATCTCTTTTTGTTAAGTGATAGCTGTTTAATTTTCCATCAGAAAATGCTCCTGCTCCACTAAAACCACAAGTTATATTACATTTAGGTAAACAATTCATACATTTTCCAGTTTTTGCTATTGGACAAATTCTTTTTTCTACACTTTTACCTTGATCTATTAATAATATATTTTTATGTTTATTTAATTTAATTAATTCATATGCTAAAAATATACTACTAGGTCCCATACCTACTACAATTAAATCATAAGTTTTCATTATTAAACTTCTTTTCTAATAATTTTATTGGATAACTTCTATCAGATAATATAGTAGAAATAGATAAATCATTATGTATATTATATATAATTTCTGCAATTTGTTTAGAACAATCACATACATGTATCCATTTATTATCTTTATATTCATCTGGTATATAAGATAAATTAGTAGTATACAAACCATCAAATTTATTTTCTTCATAATATTTATTAAACTTATCTATTCCTTTAGTAAATAAAGCATAAGTTGTAATTAAATATATATGACTTGCATTATGTTTATGTAATTCATCTATTACATCAAACATACTTTCTCCACTAGATATCATATCATCTACTACAATTGCAGTTCTTCCAGTTAAATCATTATTTCCTATATAATCATGACTAGTAATTGGATTTTTTCCATCTACCATTTTATTAAAATCTCTTTGTTTAACAAAACTACCTGCTTCTCTATCAATATATTTAGAATTAAATGAATTTAAATAAACATTTCTTCTTCCAGTTGCCCCATTATCAGGTGCTATAAATGCTAATTTTTTAAGTTCTTCAACACTTAAATCTTTTATAAATTGTTCTAATATAGTATTAGTTGCAAAAAAATTATCAAATTCTAGATTTCTTACAGCATGTTCTACACCTTGATCATGTGCATCAAATGTAATTATACTTTTTACTGAATCATTCATATCAAGTTCATATAAAGATTGTCCACAACTTAAATTTTCTCTTCCATTTTTTCTATGTTGTCTTCCATTATATAAAAGTGGCATTATTATATTTATAGATTTAGTATGACTATTACATGCACCTATACCATCTTTTAATTCAGCCATTAAATCATTTGGACTAGCGTGATTTATAAAACCATGAATACTATATTCTATAGAATAATTACCTATATCTGTTAATAAAAACATATTTTTACCACGTACAGTATCTTTAATTACTACTTTTAAATGTCCATCTTGAAAAAAGTTTTCTTCAATAGGAACTATAAATGTATAATCATCTTTATTTAAACCATACATATTTAGTAGATGTTCATCAACCTTTTTCCCTAATTCTAAAGCACTTTTAAAAACCATTAATCTTAAACGTTCATTTTCTACTTGACTTCTTTCCATAAAACCTCCATATAAAAAACTAGTATCAAAAAACTAGTTCATAAATTTAGCAATAATAATTTTAAATAAAGATTTTTTCATTACTACCACCTAAATTAATTTTAACATTTTAAATATTTGTTATCAATATTTTTTATCATTATAATTAATATTCTTCATATGATTTAATATTTTTTAATAATAAATCATAATTTTCTTGTGATAAAGTTATACTATCTACAGAATATGATGGATTATCAAAATTAATATATGTTTCTTTTCTTAATGAATCTAATATCATATTAATTAATACTAATTCATTTTCATCTACCATTAAATAATAGTAGTTTTGATAATTATCTAAATTAATATCTAAATATTTATAATATTTTACTTTAATTTTAATATCATTTGTATTATTATCAATTATTACTTTATTAACATCAAGAATACTATCAAATACTAAATCTTTATTCATATTCATATTAAATGTTTTTGTAATAAAATTAGTATTATCTTCTTTAAAATTAAGAAATTTATATACACTATAACCTATTCCAAAACCTGTTAATATTAGTCCAGTTATAAACATTATAAATAATCTTTTTAAATTAGTTTTAAAATCAAATAAAACAGACATTATTATTTCTAAAAAGTTATAATTAATTAAAATTAAACCTATTAAACTAATAAATATTCCTATAAATATAATATATCTAATATTAAATAATGATATAGAACTTAATATTAATAATATTAAGAAACTAATAATAAATGGTATTAATAATAAACCTAAAAAACATTTAAAAATATAATATACTATTTTAGCAAGAACTGACATAAATGAATAAGTAGAATGTTTAGGATCTCTTATAATTACTTTTTCATGATTTTCAAATATTATTTTATCTTTATTTATATCTTTTTCTATTATTTTTTCTTTAATAGTATTATCTTCTATAGTAACAAAATAATCTAAATATCTTATTTTAAATAAATGTATAAGTATTATAAAACTAATTGTTATTGCAAATATACCATATATCATTTTTAATATTCTTAATAAAAAGTAATATAAATTATTTGGTATAAAGTTAAATATATCAAATACATTAGTTAATAAAAATGCAAATACTGTAAAAAATAATATTAATATACATATTATAATAATCATTTCAAGTATACATTTTATTTTTTGTTTAAATGTCATACTAATAAACATATTATATGATTTAGTTATAAAATCTAATATATCTTTTAAATATTTATTAATACTAAATTTATTATCTTTAAAATTACTTCCTAAAGTATCATCATCTAATAAGTCTTCTAAATTACAATTTAATACTTTACAAATATTAATCATAGTTTGCATATCTGGATAACTAGAACCTGATTCCCATTTTGATATAGCCTGTCTTGACATATTAAGTCTTTCTGCTAATGCTTCTTGACTTAAATTATTTTCATGTCTTTTTTTAGATAATTTGTCTTTAAATTTCATAATTTTTCCACCTCCACCAAAAGTATATGTTATAAAATATTGGTAGCACAACCTAAATTAAAGAGCATTTTGTATAAATTTGGTAGCAAAAAGGGAATAATTAAAACCACATATAGTTTCCATTCATATAATCATTATATGATTCTAAGAATATTTCCATATTATCTTTTATTACATTACATACAAATTTATAAGTATCACTATCTACATAATTTAATTCACTCATACATTGATAAAATTTTTTAATACTACTTGCTGTTTCTTTTATAGAATTTTCACTTGACCACATACATTTTCTGATAAAAAAGTCATCTAAAAAATCATATATTCCATTAGCACCATCTTCCATTTTTATAACATCATAATAAGTTAAATAATTATTAAGATAAAAATCCATATTATTAATATGTTTTCTAATTGTTTTATCAGTTAATTGTTTATTTTTTAACCATTTTTCAAATTCATTTATAAATAATTCATTTCTTTTTTCATTTTTTTTAATTAAAATATCATTTTCCATTATATTAACTCCTTCTATTTACACTTATTAATTCCATAGTACTAGATAATTGTTTTATTCTTTCTATAATTCTTCTTGCTTTTATTTTATCTATATTATTTTTAGTTATACTTAAATGATTTTCTAACTCTTCTATTGTTAAATTAGAAGTAAAGAATGTAGATAATTTATTTTCCATTCTATATTGTAATATTGTACCTAATATTTCATCTCTACTCCAACTTGTAACAGTTTCTGCACCTATATCATCTATTAATAATAAATCACTATTTTTTAAATTGTACATTAATTCTTTAAATTCATTATCTTCTGGATTATTAAATGTTTGTTTTAAAAGTGATAATAATTCAGGATAATATACTATATAAGCATTATAATTTTTTTTAGCAAGTTCATTAAATAATGCTGCTATTAGATAAGTTTTTCCACTTCCAAATGAACCATGTAAATATAAACCTTTTATATCATTTGGATAATTATCATAAAATTTCTTTAAAAATTTAATTATATCAATTCTTTTTTTATCACTAATATCTATATCTTTCATTTTAGCATTTTTTAAATCATTAGATATTCCAAATGTAATAGCGTGTTTTATAGAATTTTCTTTTATTTCCTTATTTTTATATTTACAAGTTACATAATTAAATTCTAAAGATTTATCATTTAATTTAGGATAATATACACAACCAGTTACCTTATTTTTACATTCTAATAAACTTTTACATTTTTCACAATTATTTAAATCTTCTATTGTTTTTTCTAATTTAGTAGTATATTTCATACCTATTTCATCAGATAATTTAAATGTATTAATTAATTTTTTAAATTTAGGATTTTTACAAGCTTCTATATAATCTCTTAATAATGTATCATTTAAATCTTTTTTATAATAATTCTTTATATTAAAATTTTCCATATTTATCACCTAAAATCTTTTAATATTTCTTCTAATTCTTCTTTTTCTTTATCATCTATTTTATCAATTTCATTATTTTTATTAAACCAAACAGGTAATTGTTCGTTTGTTTTTGTAAATACTCTTTGTTTATTCTTTTTATGTTCTTTTTCTGCTCTTTCCATAGCCTGTACTGCTGTTGTTATATTACTTCTAATCCATCCTCCTGCTATTGCTTCAATATATGCTTTGTTTAATTTATTATCATTTATTCTTAAAACATAATCTATTAGTACATTAATTACAGCAGGTTTCATATTTAAATCAACAGCAAGATATTCAAGTATTTTTAAATCTCTACTACTAGGTTTAACACCTTTATTCTTACCTCTTAAAAAATCATATGGACTTGTATTTTCAAATACATATAACATTTTACTTCTATTAGTTGTATCAGAATATTCGCTTTTTAAATATTCTGGTTGTGTTCTATAAATTAATGTAGGTAGACTTCCATTAGAATTAAAATCATAATATTTTCTAACTGTTGTAATTAATTTATCTTTATTAATCATACCGTTTTCTTCAATACATAGTCTTAATAAATCTACCATTCTTAAAGTATCTATATTATATACAAATGATAAGTTATTTATTAATTCTTTTGTCTTTTTATTAAATGCTTTATCACTTATTATATTTTTAGGTATACTACTTATTAACATATCAAAATCAATACTTTCTTTTATATTTATACCTAATTGTTCTCTTTGTTTTATATTATCATTTTTTATCATTTTATTGCTAATACTTATATAAGTTTCATTTAAAGAACTACTTATTTCTTGATAATCTTTTAAATCTATTATTGGTTTTTTATAATAATCAACTATTTTTTTATATTCTATTTCTCCTATATTATTATATAAAATAACATTTAATATAGGATGATTTAAAAATTCATTAGGACTTATTGGACTATATAGTTCATATATATAACTATTTTGATTATTATTTAGTTTAACATAAGTTTTAATTAATCCAACTGATTCTAAAGATTTTAATGCTTGTTTAATTACATCTAAACCACTTTTTAATTGTATTAATAAATGATGGTGTGTATATTCTTCACTCATTAATTCATATTTATCTAAATCACTTATAAATGTATTATATAAACTTACAGCAAGTGGTCCTATTATAGGTTGATATAAGTTAACAATAACTAATTTATCATATTCAGTAATAATTGTTTTATTTATGACTTTATAAGTATCTGCTGGTAATAAAGTTATTTGTTTCAATTATATCACCTTCTTTTTTATATAATAACATAAATAAATTATTAAATGAATATTTTAATGTTCTTTATAAATAAAAAATACTTTATTCAAACAAATGTATAATTTATATCCTTTATTTTTTTACATATATATTTTATAATGTTTTTAGAGATACTTAATTGTTAGGTGCTTTTTCCTCAGTCCAAATTTATCTTTTTAAATTATTTGGAGGGAGGTGGTCCTATGAGAGGATTATTTAGTAATCTATGCAGTAATACTTGTATTACTTATAAAATTCTTGAAAAAGGATTAGTAAAAAAAACTAG
>CANRDR010000038.1 GCA_947629425.1 uncultured Bacilli bacterium
AGCTGGTTAGAGCGCACGCCTGATAAGCGTGAGGTCGATGGTTCAAGTCCATTCAGGCCCACCATTTAATTGGCCCGTTGGTGAAGTGGTTCAACACACATGCCTTTCACGCATGCATTCATGGGTTCAAATCCCGTACGGGTCACCAATTTAAAAGTTAAACTCAAATTTTGAGTTTTTTATTTTATAATCATTTACAAAATAAAAACTTTTAGTCTTTTTTTATACTAATTTAATATATTTTTATTAGGTGATTTTATTGAAAGTTGTTGTATTAGCAGGAGGATTAAGTCCTGAAAGATATGTTTCCTTAACTAGTGGAACATTAGTTGCAAATGCATTAATTGAAAATGGACATGATGTAATGTTAATAGATTTATATTTAGGCAAATTAAATAAAGAGTTCTATCCTATTTATCACAATAATAAAGAAAAATTTAGATATACTTATAATATGCCATTAGAAAATCCTGATTTAAAAGAATTAAAATCATTAAAAGATGATGATATATTAATAGATAAAGATATAATAGATATATGTAGTGACGCAGATAAAGTATTTTTAGCATTACATGGTTCTATTGGAGAAAATGGTAAATTACAATCATTATTAGATATATATAATATAAAATATACAGGAACTTCTTCATTAGGTTGTATGTTATCTATGCATAAAGATATTGCAAAAAGAATAATGAAATCAAACAATATTTTAACTCCTTCATGGAAATATATAAATTTAAATGAAGAGTATGAAATAAATACTAATTACCCTATAGTAGTTAAACCATGTTCTACTGGATCTAGTATTGGTATAAGTATTGTAAATAATCAAGAAGAATTAAATAACGCGATTGAAAATGCTAAAAAATATGAAAAAGAAATAATATTAGAAGAATATATTGAAGGAAGAGAATTTACTGTTGGAATACTTAATAATAAACCATTAGAAGTAATAGAAATTAAACCTTTAGTTGGTTTCTATGACTATAATAATAAATATCAGAAAGGAAAAACTATAGAAGAATGTCCTGCTAACATTGATAATAAAACAAGAGAAGAACTACTAAGTATTGCATTAAAAGTACATAAATCTCTACATTTAGGACAATATTCAAGAATAGATTTTATAATAGATAAAAATAATAACACTTATTGTTTAGAAGCAAATACATTGCCAGGTATGACGCCTACAAGTTTGCTTCCACAAAGTGCTAATGCATGTAATATGAACTTTAATGAATTATGTGAAATAATTATAGAAAATAGATAAAACTATTTTTCTTTTTTTAACTCTTTATTCTTTACATCTTGATTGTTTTTACATTTTTTAAGAATTAATTTCATTGCTAAATCATGTGTATTATAAGCACATCTATTTTTTTCAAATAATTTTTTATATTCTAAATTTAAATTTTCCATATTAATTTTTAGAAGTATATTTTCTCCTTCCAAATTTAATACAATTATTTTTATTATCTAATTCTTTTACATCAATAATTAAATCATTATTATATTTTAAAGTAACTAAATTAATTATATCTTTTATAACTATACTACCCTTTTTTATATTATCTATTTCATATTTAGTATTAATTAAATCTATATCATTATCTTTTATATTCATACTTAATTCATAAATATCACCTTTTTTTAAATAATCAACAAACATATTATATACTTTTTTATTATCTTCAAAAGAATCTAAAAATAATATATTATCAAAAAAATTAATTACATTATTTATCTTATCTTGCATATTTAATCCTCCATTTAATTTAATATTATAGTTTATGTATTTATAAAATACAATACTTTATGTCGAAATTTGTTATTTAATTATTTTATTTTTATATAATTTAATGGAGGATATATGATATTAGGTTTGTTAAATATATTTAAAGGTTTATATTTTTTTACTGGATCATATTCTATTAATGTATTTCCTGATCCATTATCAAGTGAAGAAGAAAATGAATGTTTAGAAAAAATGAAGTTAGGTGATAAATCAGCTCGTGCTAAATTAATTGAACATAATTTAAGATTAGTTGCTCATATTGTAAAAAAATATGATACTAAAGATAGTGATGTTGATGATTTAATTAGTATAGGTACTATTGGTTTAATAAAAGGAATAGATTCATATAAAAATGATAAAAATACAAGACTAACTACTTATTGTGCTAAATGTATACAAAATGAAGTATTAATGCATTTTAGAAATAATAAAAAACATGTAAATGATGTTTCTTTAAATGATTCTATTGGTATAGATAAAGATGGTAATGAAATTAATTTAATAGATGTAATTAAAAGCAATGATGAAGATATATTAACTACTTTACATAATAAAGATTCAGTTAATTCTTTAATGAAATATTTAGTTATATTAAATGATAGAGAAAAAGAAATAATTATAAAAAGATATGGATTATTTAATAATGATGAGTTAACACAAAAAGAAATATCTGAACAACTTAATATTTCTAGAAGCTATGTATCACGTATAGAAAAGCGTGCTTTATTAAAAATTTATAAAAAATTTTTAAAAGAAAAGAAGGAATATTGAATAAATTTATACGAAAATACACATAATAATTATGCCTTGTACTATAGGCCCGTTCACTATTTTAGGACTTTTTGAGAAAATATAAATATAGAAAAGGGTGTGATTTACGTGTCTTACTATAATTCCAATGACCACTATTATAATGTTATAAGAAAGAATATTAAGAAATTTCGTAAAGAAAAACACTTTACACAGCAACAACTAGCTGATGCAACTGATATGTCAGTAGATTATATATGTGAAATAGAAAGTTTAAAGAGAAATAAAAGTTTTAGTATTGTAACTTTAGGTAGAATTGCTGATGTATTAGAAGTTGATATTAAAGAGTTTTTCACAAAATAAAAAATGGCTAATAACCATTTTTTATTTGCTAGTAGAACCAAATCCACCAGTACGTATTCCCGTTGCGTTATCATTATCTACAAGTAAATATTTTTGAAAAATTACTTGTCCTATTGCATCACCTTTTTTAATTAAAATATCTTCATCAAAAAAGTTATAGAATGCAAACATAAAATGTCCATCATTATCTTGATTATTATAATAATCTGCATCAATTATACCAATACTATTTGCCATAACTAATCCTTTTTTAATTGGATTAGAACTTCTATTAACTAGCATAAAATATTCATCGCTTGGACAATATGCTTTTAATCCAGTTTTTACTAATGTTGGTTTCATACCCATTTTAAATGCTGGTACAATTGTATCTTCTGCTGCTTCTACATCATATCCTGCTGATTTTGCTGTTTTTCTAACAGGTAAATTAATATTTTTATCTTCAAATCCTTTCGCTATTTCAAATCCTCTTACTTTTTCCATAATTTTTAATCCTTTCCTATATATATTTTTGAATATAATACATTATCATATATGTATTTAATCATTTCTTTTAATGTATCACTATTAGATAAATTTATATAACTAATAGAACCTCCTGTTGCAATAGAACCTAATTCATTTTCTATTTCTAATTTAGAAAATATATCAATTTTTTCATTTTTATCTATATGATGACTATCAATATAATAGCCTTTATCAGTTATATCTTTTATTTTACCAAATTGTTCTAAATCAAGTCTAGAAAATCTATTGCTTACATTACTTTCTTTAATTCCATATAATTGAAAACATATTCCAGTTTCTTTATTCCAAGCGTTACATTTATTTTTCATATATTCTAAAACTTTTTTTGCAAATATAATACCTTCTTCTGAAGTAACAGATACTGATTTTACTAATTTAGTAAGTTCATATAAACCAATATAACCTAATGATAATGTAGAATAACCATCTTTTAAATACTTATCAATAATTTCTTTTTCTTTTAATCTTGCTATAGCACCATTTTGCCAGTGTATTGGAGATATATCACTAGTTACACCTAAAAGCGCATAATATCTACACATTAATGCTTCATAACATAAATCTAATCTTTCATCCAATAGCATCCAAAATTTATCTATATCACCATCAGCAATAATGCCTATTTGTGGTAAATTAAGTGTTACTACTCCTTGATTAAATCTTCCTTCAAATTTATAATTTCCATCTTCTTTATATAAAGACAAAAATCCCCTATCTCCTATTGGACTAAATATATTATTAGAATATTTTTCTTTCATTATTTTAGCTGATATAAAATTTATATTATTATTTTTATTTATAATATTTAATGCTAATTCTGTTAAATAATCATAACTATTACCATTTAAATTATTTATTTCATCTAAAACATATACTAACTTAGGTAAATTATATTCATTATTTATACTTTCATTAAATATTTCTTCTATAATTAATGCATTTTCTTTAATATATTCATCATCTTTTAAATATAGAAAAAATGTAATATCTGGTTTATGTCCATTAACTAATAATGTATTTATTTCTTTAAGTAAATATTTTATTCCATTATGTAATTCTTCTTTTATTTTATCATTTAATAATTCATTTATTGTATTTTTATCTATTAATTTACTATATTTTTTATTGAAAGTATCTTTATATAAATCAAAACTCATTTTTAAATATTTTGCTAAATGTCTTATTTCTAAAGAAATAGAACCATATTGATTAACATAAACATTCATAATTATTTCTATTAATGTATTTATAGCATTATGAAATGTATCTGGAGTAGGTATTTTTATACCATTTATTATAGTCCCATTATCTAACATATCTTCTATATTAATTAAACTAGAATTAAATATTGGTTGTACAAAATAATCTAAAGCATGAAAATGTAATATTCCTTTATCATGTGCAATACGTATTTTTTCAGGTAAAAGTATTCTTTTGCTTAAATCTCTTGATACTTCTCCTGCAATATAATCTCTTCCAGTACATGCAAGTAATGTATTTTTACTTTCTTCACTTGATTCCCTATTAGAATTTTTTATTAAAGATAAAATAGATTCATCTGTAGTATTGCTTTTTCTTATTAATGCTCTATTATATCTATAAACTATATATCTTTTTGCAAGTTCATATTTTTCATATTCCATTAATTTTATTTCTATAATATCTTGTATATCTTCAACTAATATTCTTTTTTTATTTAAAGATTCTATATAATGACATATTTCTTTAATATCTTCTTTAGATATTTTTTCTTTTTTAGATACTTCATTATTAGCTTTTTCTATTGCAATTTTTATTTTTTCTCTATCATAATCTACATAATGTCCATCTCTTTTAATAACTTGCATTATCTACCTCTTTCTACATTACAAAAAAATAATAACATAAATATAAATTTATTAATTGTTGCATTTGCAACATATATGATATAAAATAAATTTAAGAAAATATATAATTAGGAGTTTTTTATGATTACTTTATTTGAAAATATTGAAGAAAATGATATTAAAAAAATGTTAAAATGTTTTGATGCTAGAAAGATTTTATATAAAAAAGAAAGAACTATATTAACAAATATGTCTAATACTACAATTTTTGGTGTAATTTTATCAGGAACGGCCAATATAATAAGGGTAGATTATAATGGAGTTAGAAATATATTAGAAAGATTAACTGAAGGAGATATATTTGGTGGACCATTATATGAATCAGTTAATAATGAATTATCAATTATTGCAACTAGTGATACTGAAGTATTATTATTTGATTATCATCATATAGTTAATAGATGTAGAAAAAATTGTGAATACCATTCTAGATTAATAGAAAATATGTTACAAATACTTGCTAGAAAAGTACAAGCTAATAACGAAAAATTATTAATTATTTCTAAAAAAACTATAAGAGAAAAATTATTAGAATATTTTCAAACAAAAGCAAGAAATAATGGTTCTAAAAGTTTTAAAATGGATTTTACATTAACTGATTTAGCTGATTATTTATCTATTGATAGAAGTGCTATGATGAGAGAAATAAAAAACTTGAAAGAAGATGGATTTATTGAGATAATTAATAAAAGAATTTATTTACATATGTAGAAAGGATAAAGATTATGGATAAAAAATTATATAAATATGCAGAATTATTAATTAATAAATGTATACCTACAAAATCAAAATCATTAGTTATATCATTTCCTATAGAAGCATTTGATTTTGTAACTATTGTATCACTTGTAGCGTATAAGAAAGGATTTACTGATATATATTATGACTTTAGTTCTTCTGTTATAAATAGTCAAGAATTAACTTATTTAAAAAATAATGATATAAAAAATAGTAGAAGATTTAATAAAAGTATATATGATGAATATGCTAAGAAAAATGCAGCATTTCTATTTTTAACAACTACAAATATTGATGCTTATAAAGATATAGAAAAAGAAAAACTTGCTTTATCTAATAAAGTAACAATTGAATCATACCCACTTTATAAAAAACGTCAAATGACTTATGATGTTGCATGGTGTATTGCAGGTGTTGCAACTCTTTCTTGGGCAAAAAAAGTATTTCCAAAATCTAATGATCCTGTTAAAGATTTATGGAATGAAATATTTAAATTATGTTTAGTTAATGAAAGTGATCCTATTAAATCATGGACTAATAAAATGAAAAATAATGCACAACTTGTTAAAAAATTAAATGATATGAAAATAACTAAATTAACTTATAAAAATAAATTAGGTACTGATTTTTCTATAGAATTTAATAATAATGTTTGGTGTGGAGGTAATGCTTTGGGTAAAGATAATCAAGAATTAATTGTAAATATGCCTACTGAAGAAGTATTTACGACTCCTAATAAATATACTGCTAATGGTATAGTATATGCATCAAAACCTTTATTTTATAATGGTATATTAATAAAAGATTTTTATATTAAATTTGATAAAGGTAAAGTTGTTGAATATAATGCTTCAAGTGGTAAAGATGCTTTAAAAAGTATAATAGATATTAAAAATGGTAATTATTTAGGCGAAGTAGCATTAGTAGATGTAACTAGTCCTATATCTAAATCAAATATATTATTTTATAATACTTTATTTGATGAAAATGCATCTTGTCATTTAGCATTAGGTTCTGGCTTTACAGAATGTATTAAAACTAAAAAAGATTTAAAAGCAATTGGATTTAATGAATCTGTTACACATGTTGATTTTATGGTTGGAACTTCTGATTTAGAGATAGTAGCAGAAACTAAAGATGGTAATGTTACTATAATGAAAAATGGTAAATTCTGTATTTAAAAAGATTAGTCTTTATTTAATTTCGTTAAAACTAATCTTTTTTCTTTTTCTGTTAATCCAGAAATAAAATTATCTATTTTTTCTAAATCATAACTATCTTCTATAATATAAGTTTTTAAATAATTTGAAATATCTACTATTTCATCATTAGTAATATTACTCCATTTTATTTTTATATTAGTTGCTTCTTCTATTTTATCTAATAATGGTTTTACATTATTTAAAAATATAAGTTCTTCTTCAAATAATCTTTTTTTAGTAGCGATAAAGTCTCGTTTTTGTTCAACTGATGAATTAATAAAATTAAATACATTATCTTTTGCAATATCCATTATAATTTTTAATTCTTCTTTTATATCATTTAAACGTTCTGATATTTCATTTTCGTTCTTTAACATTTCATCTAAATTTATATGCCTATTTTTATTTACATATATATATTTATTTTCTTTTAAAGGCTTTACAAAATATTCATTTTTATTTTTATTAGGAAATAATCTTATACTATTTTTATCTCTTATTGCATGAAAGTTATCAACAAATATATGTTGTATATCATGAAATGGTTCATATACTAATATATTATTTATATATTTATATTTTACATAATTAGATAAAATTTTTTCTTCTTTTTCTAAATTTACATCACTATAAAATGTTCTTGTATTATTTTTAATTTCAAAATCATCAGAATTTTCTATAATCATTAAACTATTACATGTTCCATAATTTCTATAATCAAAAGTTATAGCTTCTTTATTATTTTTATATATAGTTATAGTATTATTTATTATATAATCGTTTAATATATTAGATTGAATAATAATTTCATAAATTTTGTATTTAATTCTTTTATTATTTAAAGATGCATTTACGTTGTTTTTTAATATATCAAATATTTTAACTTCGCCTTCTTTTAAATATTCTTTTATTGCCATAATAATTTCCTTTCTTTGTTATTTTCTATTTTATAAAACAATAATATATTTTGTCAATTTAAAAAAATTAGTTTGTATTTGATTTAGGAACTAATTTTTTTAATTTATGTCAATATTTCTATGCCGAAATTCTTTGCAATTGCAAAAAAATTCGTCATACAATACATTTATAGTATCTTTTGATTTTAATATTATTCATTAAATTTCTTTTTCTTTGCTAGTTTTTTCTATTAAATATGATATATTTTGTCAATTTGTTTTATTAAAAAAATATTTAATATATGATATACTTAATATATGAAAGGATATAGATATGAGAAAAAATATAAAAACTACTGAAGCAATATTTCCAATGCCAGTTTTAATGATTGCAACATATAATGAAGATAATACTGTTAATGTCATGAATGCTGCTTGGGGTATGATGCTTGATAGAGATGTTATTGCTCTAAATTTAACAGAAACACATAAAACTGTTAAAAATATTAAAGAAAGAAAATCTTTTACTGTAAGTATTGCAGATAAAAATCATGTAAAAGAAGCAGATTATTTTGGAATAGTATCAGGTAATGATACTAATAAATTTGAAAAAACAAATCTTACTGTTAGTAAATCAGAATTAGTGAATGCTCCAATAATAAATGAATTTCCTATATGTATGGAATGTGAATTTATAGAATATCAAAATAATCAATATGGTTGTGGCGTTGTAGGAAAAATCGTAAATGTTACAGCAGATGAAAGTGTATTAAAAGATGATAAAATTGATATATCATTAGTAAATGCAATAGCATTTGATCCATTTACACATGGATATTATGAAATATCTAATAGAGTTGGAAATGCTTTTAAAGATGGATTAGATTTAAAATAATACAAGGTTTTCTTATATTATTTTTTATAAAGGCAAGTAGAGTTAGTTTAATATTTTTATATAATTTTTAATTTCGCGTTCTGTAAGAATTTTTCCTTCACTTATTTTTTTATCATTAATAAATAAGGCAGGATAGTTAGTAATATTGTATCTATTTAATTCATTATTTATTATTTCTAATTTAATTTTTATATCTTTAATAGCTTTTAAAGCTTTTTTAGTGTGTTTTATTAATTTCATTTTATTGCTAGAATCTTTTCCTAGTATTTTTATTGTCATTTTACCTCTTCTTTCTAATAATAATTATATTTTATATATCATATATCACCACCTTTCATGTTTTTTATTTATATCATTGATATATTATTTAAATATGTTAACTAATATATTTATTTTTCATCTATTAAAATAATATAAATTAAATATTAAAGAAACATTAAAAAAATGAAATTCTTATTAAGAAAATCATTCTATTACATATGGGCTTGTTTTTAATCCATTACCTGATTTTACATTTATATTATTTAATACTATAGATGGTCTTATGCTTGAATAATTCCATACTGCACAATTCGCAACAAAAGTACTAGGATATACACAAAATGCTGTATCATAAGTTCCATCTGTTTCATTACTAGTTTGATATAATGGTGTTAATGTTCTCCACCATGCGCTTGTTTTATCTGTTAAATATAGATAGCAATTTTCATTTCCATGACCAGATTCTAGTGTTACCATTGCTCCTGCAAATGCTACTTCATCTGCTGTTAATGTACTTATATAACTATCAAAATTATTATCTGTTTCCTTTAATGTTGCATTATGTTCACCCATTAATCTTGAACCTGATTGATAATAATTATAATTATCACTTATAAGATTAGTTGTATCTCCTATATACCATGTATCTTCTTTTAAATTATCTTTTAAATCTACGAATTTTTCATCAAACCATTCTTCTAATAGATTTTTCATACAAGAGCCACTATCATCAGTACAATTTTTATAATCAAATTTTTTTATATTATCTTCTGTTTTATAACCATATGTTCCTATACCTGTTGTTAACAACCCTATAAATGCATTATCACCGCTTGTTGCATTTTGACATGTTGTGTTTTTATCTTCTAATATTAATTTGATTGAACCGTCTCCTTCTATTCTTACAATTCTCCAACACATATTATTAAAGTTAAAATAATTATCTTCTACATTTCCTCTAAAATAATATGATTGTCCTAATGTATCTTCTGTTAATGATAGTGTTCGTTCATCTTCTTTGCTTATTTCTTGTGCTGGTTTTGTTTCTGGTACTGGTGATAATTTTGTTGTATTATCTGTTTCTTTTTTATCTCTTACATCTTGTGCATTCTTTACTATTTCATATGCAAGTGTACCACTTTCAAATGGATTTTCATCTATCTTGTATGCATATTCTTTTGTTCCATTGCCATCTATTAATTTTATATCTTCCTTTAGTACTATTGATGGTCTTAATCTTAAAGAAAGACCATATGACATTTCAATGATTGAGCCCATTCCATTATAAGTATGCCACCAACTTCCACTATCTACTTTTTCACTCGCTACAAAAAATGGATGAATTTCATTACCAACTATTTTATGTAATGATAATAAAACCCAATCATGCGATTTATTATATAAATAATAATTTGTATTTGATGTATTCCATTTTGCTCCTAAATATGCTAATTCCTCTGCACTTAATGTTGCAATATAATCTTTAATTGTACTTTCATTTTCACTTTTTTGTAATGTCATAGGTAATTTTAATTCTCGTACTTTTAAACTAGTATTAAAAAGTAATTGTGAATTATTGCTAAATTCAACTTTTTGTTGATTATCCCAACTATAAAATGTATTTAAATCTCCTAAATTCCATGTATCTTCTTTTAATAATCTTTTATCAAAATTATTTTCATTAAACCATTTATCAAATTTTGTTTTCATACAGTCACTCTTATTTGATGTACAATTTTCATAATCTGCTACTTTAACATTTTCAACTCCATTTAATGTTGTAATATTATATCCATATTGTCCTGTTCCTATAAATGAATTTTCTCCTCCTATTGCTGTTTTACATGTATTTTCCTTATCTTCTAGTATTAACTTAATTGCACCATCGCCTTCTATTCTGACTATTCTCCAACACATATTATTAAAATCTATATAATTATCTTGTACATTTCCTCTATAGTAGTATGAATTTCCTAAATCATCTTGTGTTACTGATAATGTTCTTTCATTTTCTCCATTTATTTGTTCCGCTGGTTTAGTTAAAGGTTCTTCACTATATATTGTTTTTTCTTGATTTTCAGTATTTTCATTCATTGCATTATCTACTATACTATATGCAAGTGTACCACTTTCAAATGGATTTCTTGATGTTGTTGTTACTGTACCTGTTATTTCACTTTCATATGTAAATCTTCCATATGTAAACTTTATTGTACTTAATATACATACTATCATTACTATTAACACTACTATATATCTTTTCTTCATAGAAACCTCTTTTCCATATAAAAAAATTATATAAGTATAACCCCCCCCATGCCAAACAAATGTTCTTATGAGAGAGATTGGTTATATAATTCAACTCTTCGTATATAATTTTTAATTTTTCTTATTGAGTATTTTTTTTACTCTACTTAAATGATACTACAAAATTTATGTAATTTCAACAAGATTACAAACTTATACTTCTTATTTTACTTTTTGATAGTCCTGTTACTTCACTTATAACATCAATAGAAAATTTCTTTTGTAGCATATTTGTTGCAATTGAAATGTTTTGTTCTAGTTTTCCCTTTTTAATTCCACGTACAAGGCCTTGTGCAAGGCCTTCTTCTTTTGCAAATGCTTCTCTTGATTTTGCTATCATTCTATCATCTTTTTCTTTATCATATAAGCCCATTATATGTTCTTCTTGATAATCTTT
>CANRDR010000039.1 GCA_947629425.1 uncultured Bacilli bacterium
CCGATGCTGCGGCATGTGCTTTTGGGAACATGTATTTTATTTTACTACAAGAATCTATAAACCAATCTTCTATTCCACCATCACGCATAGTATTTTCATATTCAACCCATTGGTCATGGTCTTTTGCTTTGCTAGCCCTTCCTTTTCTTACAAATTCCATTATTTTAAATGCTGTTTTTGCTTCTATTCCATGATACATTAAATATACCATTATGTCATCACGACAACCTATAACATCTTTAAATTCAACTATTTTATTTCTAATTAAATCTTGTGCATTACCTAGCCATACATCAGTTCCATGTGATAAACCTGATATTTTAATTAATTCAGAAAATGTTGATGGTTTCGTATCTAAAAGCATTCCTATAACAAATTTAGTACCAAATTCTGGTATTCCTAAAGTACCAGTTTGACACATTATTCTTTCACTATCAACACCTAAAGCCTCTGGAGATGTAAATAAACTCATTGTTGCTTTATCATCTAATGGAACTTTTGTTACATCCATTCCAGATAAATCTTGTAACATTCTTAATACTGTTGGATCATCGTGTCCAAGAATATCAAGTTTTAATACATCTTGATCTATTGCATGGTAATCAAAATGTGTTGTACGCCATGCACTATTTGGATCATCTGCTGGAAATTGAAATGGTGTAAAATCAAATACATCCATATATCCTGGAATAACAACAATACCGCCTGGATGTTGTCCTGTAGTTCTTTTTATTCCAGTACATCCAATTGCAAGACGTTCAATTTCTGCATTTCTTAAATTTATTTCTTTATCTTCACAATATCTTTTTACAAAACCATAAGCAGTTTTTTCTGCAACAGTACCTATTGTTCCTGCTCTATAAACATTATCAACACCAAATAATACTTTAGTATATTCATGGGCACTAGCTTGATTATCTCCTGAGAAGTTTAAATCTATATCAGGAACTTTATCAGCATTAAAACCTAAGAATGTTGCAAATGGCATATCTTGTCCTGCTTTAGAAAATGGTATGTGACAATTTGGACATTCTTTATCAGGTAAATCATACCCACTAGAATAAACACTACCTAAAGGTTTCCCATCTTCAAAATCAAATATACTCATTTTACATTTATCGCATAAATAATGTGCTGGAAGTGGATTTACTTCAGTTATTCCCATCATAGTTGCAACAAATGAAGAACCTACACTACCACGTGAACCAACTAAATACCCTTCATCATTAGAATGTTTAACTAATTTTTGAGCAATTAAATATATAACATCAAATCCCCCACCAATTATTCCACCTAATTTTTTCTTTGTTTCTTTATCTATATCTTTTATTTCTTCATCACTATTATTTAATATATCTTCTTTAGTAAGTTCATAAACTTTATCATAACCCTCTTTTAAAACACTTGCTATTGTTTCATAAAATTTATTATCTAATTCGTTATCACTTAAATCACTATATTCATTTTTTACTTTATTTTTAATAAGTTTTAATATTCCATCACCATATAATTCTTGTGCAATACGACTTAAAATATTATTAGGTAAAACACTACCATATAATTCATGAGCACGCTTGAATACTAAATTATATACTTCAGTTCTAGAATCTCCCATTTTTGGTGAAAAAGGAATACCGCCTGTTTCAATAATAACTTCAATTATTTCAACCATATCACTTATTTTATTAGTATTATCAATTACTATTTCATGAGCAATATCATCACTTAAGAATGAAAAATCTTCTAACATTTCCTCGGTTGTTCTAAAATGATTATCAGGTAAATTTTTAATACTAGGTCTATTTAATGGATGTCTTCCACCACCTGGATTATTTTGGTCTATTATAATTTCTCTATAAATCTTATCTTCCTTAGTTAGATAATGTACATCTCCTGTTGCAACTATAATTTTTCCTGCATCTTTAGTACATTCTATTATTTTTTTAATATTTTCTTCTAATTCATATTCATTTAAAAAATCTCCTTGATCAATTAAATGTGAATAACATGATTTAGGTTGTACTTCAACATAATCATAAAAACTAATAATATTTCTTAATTCTTCTTCACTTTTACTTCTAGCCTCTATAAATACTTCTGATTCAAAACATCCACTACCAATAAGTAATCCTTCTCTTAATTCTTCTAATTTACTTCTTAAAATTCTAGGTGTTTTATATAAATAAATTGTATTAGCGAAACTTACTATTTTAAATAAATTTTTTAAACCAACTTTATTTTTAACAAGTATATTTATATGATATGTTCTACCAAATTTATATATTTCATCTTGACTAACTAAACTATTAAGTTCATTAATATTTTTATATTTTCTTTCTGTTAATCTTTTTATCATTTTAGCTAGTACTAATGCTGTACCTTCTGCATCATAATCTGCTCTATGATGAGATTCTTCATCCCATGGAACATCATATCTTTTAACTAATGCACTTAGACTATGTTTTTGATTATCTGGATCTAATGTACGTGATAATTCTAATGTATCAATTACACAGTTTGTAAATTCACCTAAATTATATTTTTTATAACACATTTCTATAAATGATGTATCAAATTTAGCATTATGTGCAACCATAGGATAATCTTTAGCCCAATCTAAAAATCTTTTAACTACGGCTTCTTCTGTATCTTTTCCTTTTAACATATCATCAGTTATATTAGTTACTTCAATTATCTTATAAGGAAGTGGTCTTTTAGGATCTATAAGTTCATCAAATCTATCAATTATTTCTCCATTTTTAATTAATACTGCACCTATTTCAATAATAGAGTCACTTCCACCAGCATTAAAACCTGTTGTTTCTAAATCAAATACACAATAAGTACTATCAGGCAAACTAGCATCAATTGGTCTTGTTACAATTCTTACAGTATCATCAACCATAGTTAATTCTGTACCGTATATTGCTTTAAATTTTTCTTCATCACTTTTATCTTTATTATAATCAGTTACAAAATGATATACTTCAGGAAACGCTTGACAACCATTATGGTCAGTTATTGCAATCGCTTTATGTCCCCATTTAGTAGCAGTTTTTAATAAATTTTTTGCATCAACACATCCATCCATTTGACTCATCATAGTATGTGTATGAAGTTCTACCCTTTTTTCTTCACTTTCATCCATTATACTAATATCTTTAGATGGAATACTTTCAATATCTCTAATATTTAATACCATATCATGAGCAAATTGATCATTTTTAACATATCCTCTTATTCTATACCAATTACCCTCTTTTATACTGTTCACAATATTTTTAAATTCATCTTCATCTTTACTAAATATTTTTGCAAGTATACTATCTGTTTTATCACTTATTTTTAACGTTAATATTTTAAAATTACTTTTAGTTGATTCAAATACTTCACTTCCAAATACATAAGCCTCTACAGTAATATTATTATCTTCTCCTATAATAGAATCTATTGTAGTAATTCTAGATTTTATTCCTTCTCCCATAATAACATTATTTGTTTCTTTTTTTACATTTATTTCTATTTTTTTATTATTTATTTCATTTTTTAACTTAGTTTTTAATTCTTCATTTAATTTACAATTTATATTTATATCTTTTATACCTAATAACTCTAATTCTTTAATTATCTTTTTAGATTCTTTTTTTATTAATTTTTCTTCTACATCACTAATTACTTCTATTGTTATTACATCATCAATAATTTCTATATTATTATTTATAATACTAGATAAAGCAGGACTATCTTTTATTACTTTATTTAATAAATATTTAAAATAATCTAATATATTTTCATTAGTAATATTTTTATTATCAAATACTAAATTAATACAACTTACATCATCTATTCCTTTATTACATATATCTATTAAATTATAAACTACTTCTATATTTGGTACTTTATTATTTTCTATATATACTGTCCAACTATCATTTTTTTTATTAATTACTACTTTTGTTACACTAGATGATTTAAATTCATCTATTTCTTTAAAATTTATTTTGTTAAAAAATCTTACTAATTTATCATCCATATAACCACCTACTACTTATATAGTATTATATCAAAATAAAAAATAGATTATCAATCTATTTTACATAAAAATTACATTTATAAATGAAAATAATTTAAATAAAATTTATTTATAAGTTGTATGAAAAGATAAAGTTAATTTAGGCATATTTTGCACTAATTCGTATTTTTCATCTTCAAACATTTTATTTTCTATAGTATTTAACTCATCTAATAAACCAAAATCTTCTAATATTTTATAATACATTTCATTAGTTATTTTAATCTCTTCTTTTTCAAATTCAGTTAAATCAACTCTACTATTATAATTTGTTTCATTTAATTGTTCATTATTTTGATAAAATTGTTTTAAAGTTTCATTTTCAATTTTCTTATAATCTACATTGACAGGAGATATAAGAGGTGAAATTTTTTCTGGAATTCTTCCTTTTTCAAAATAAACCATAGATAATTTTTCTTTTTCTTGTTTTAAATACCATTCTTGAGCAGTTTTATAAGATTTTCTATAATTTTCACTTAACATTTTTGTTAATTTTTTATTAGCAATAGTTCGATATAAATGTATATCACCAATAGAATCTTTAGGATATTCCATTCCATAATTAAATGCAAATAATTCAATCTGACTTCCATTATTTAAAATAGCACTAACATTTAAACCTTTAATGCCTTGATTATTTCCATCTATACAAAATTTATTTTGTTCTTTATTAAATAAATTCATTGCTCGGTAATAAATATTATAAATAGCGATATTTTTATAAATTTCTAATTCTGACAATGCTTGTCTTTCGGAATTATTAATATATTTTCTCATAATCGAAAATTCTAAATTTATTAAAGAATTTAAATAATCAATCATTTCATTTTTTAATATTACTTTATATTTATATAAAAGTTCTAATAATTCTTCTTTAGTTTTTACTTTCTCTTCTTCATAAAGATGTGATTTTATTAATATATTTAACAATTTAAACCCTCCCATAACTTAAAGATAATTTATCACATATAAAATTATTAGTCAATTTAAATCACATTTTTCAAAAATTTTTATTTTTTAGATTTTTTATTAATTTTTCTACATTTAATTTATATCAAAATAAAAAATAGATTATCAATCTATCTTCCATTAAAATTACATTTATTTTTCTAATTTAGTAATAATAATTTTATTATCTTTTTCTTCTATTATAAATTTAGAATTTAAGTTTAGATTTAAAGATTTTATCATTTTATTAGGTATTCTTATTACATAAGAATTACCCCATTTTTTTAAATTAGTTTCATCCATTTAATCCTCTTTATATAATTCTAATTTGTATTCATCTACTTCATCTTCTTTTAATATTACTGTATCATCTTTTTCTATTTTTATATTATCTTTGTTTTGTTTTTCTATTAGTGTTATTAATTCGCTATTAATCAAGATTCTAAAACCAACTCTATCCGATTCAACAAGATTATTATTTTTATCAAATTCTGTTGGTATAAACTTGTCTATAACTTTACCTATTTTTTTATTCATATAAATCCCCCCTAACAAAATAAATTGTAGGTTTATTATAACACCAAAATTTATAATTGCAAGTAAAATTATTAATTTTAACTGTAAAATACGGCAAATGTATATGCTAATCCAATAATTAATGGAATGATTAAGGCTAATGCTACCATAAAATAAAATGATTTATCACTTTCTAATATTTTTTTCATATAATATTTCCCTTTCTATTTTAGTAAATTACTAATTACATTATAATAATTTATTTAAAATTCTACAAGTATTTTATAACACTAATTATCATATCAAGATTATAATATTTTACTTGATAGTTTTTGCCATCTTTAGCAGAATGCTCAAAAAACGAGCAAACTGAATTTTTCTTTAATTCTATATCGCATTTTGATTTCAAATACTATAATTTTATTATTTTTTAAAATTTTTAACTATAGAACACAGCAAATGCGTATGCCAAACCAATAATTAATGGAATTATTTAATGTTAATGCTACTATAAAATAATTAAAAACTATAAGGATTTTTATCTGATAATGCTTCATGTTTAGTGGTATGTGCAAATTTACACATACTTCATTTGTATTTAATTTATTATCTTTAAAAACATTATTTGTATGTCGTTATAATTATTCGGAATTTCCGAATTTTCTCAAAGTCTCTTTTCTTATAATTAATTTTCTCTATAGAGTAAGTTCATCCTCACAATAAAATATAGATAAACAATTTATTCCTTTTAATTCATAACTCTTTTAAACATTTTTTCTATTTCATATCTAGTAAATGTTACTATAGTAGGTCTTCCATGAGGACAATTATATGGATTATCACATAAAACTAAAGTATTTATAAGTTCTTCCATATCTTTTATAGTTATTCTTTCATTACCTTTTACACTCATCTTACATGCCATAGTTTTTGCAATATTATCATTAAATTTTATCCTATCTACATTATAATCATTTATTACTAAATCTACTAGTCTTTCTATACTTTCTTTCTCATATCCTTCTATTAACCATGTTGGATGTGTTTTTATAATTATTGTATTTATACCAAATTCTTCTATAACAAATCCCATATCAGTTAATATATTCATTCTTTCTTTTAATTTTATATAATCACTTCCAGTTAATTCTATAGTAATTGGTATTAATAAATCTGTAGTAGTTATATTTTTATTTTCTAAGCCTTTTAGTATTTTTTCATAATTTATTCTTTCTTGAGCAGCATGTTGGTCTATTAAATACATATTATTTTCATTTTCTGCTATTATATAAGTTCCCATTACAGAACCTATTGGATATAATTCTAAAGCTTTAACTTGTTCATTTTTATTATTAGTTTCTATTTTATTTTCTTTAACAGTATTTTCTACTTTTTTAAAATCAAATTTAACTTGTTCATCTTTTATTATAAAGTCATTATTTACTTGATATTCATTAACTTTAGGTATATTAATTTCGTTGTTATTATCTTTTGTTTTTACTTCTACATTATGTACTAAAAGTGATTTATATAAAGCATCTTTTATAGTATTAGTTACTAATTTATTTAATTCTTCTATTTTAGAAAATTTAATATCTTGTTTAGTAGGATGTATATTTACATCTATTATAGTTGGATCAGTATTAATAATTAAAACTACTACAGGATATTTAATATCAGGTTTATAAGTATAATATCCATCGTTAATAGCTTTATTTAATTCTATATTTTTAACTATTCTTCCATTAACTATAGTAGTCATATGATTTCTATTAGATTTTAATATATTAGGTTTACAAATAAATCCATATATATCATAATCTTCATTACTATTATTTATACTTATCATATTGCTACTAACTAAATATCCATAAATTTCATGTATAGTTTTAAGTAAATTTCCACTTCCACTAGTAGATACTACTACTTTTCCATTATTAGTTAATGTAAATTTAATATTAGGATTAGCAAGACTTAATTTTTCTATAAACATAACTATATTAGATAATTCAGTTGATTCACTTTTTAAATATTTTAATCTTGCAGGTGTATTATAAAATAAATCACTTACTGTTATTTTAGTACCTATTCTTGAATCAGATTCACTTGTTTTAATTAGTTTTCCTCCATGAATAACTACTTCTGTTCCAACACCATCCGTAGATGTTTTTAATATAACTTTTGAAACACTTGCAATACTAGGTAGTGCTTCTCCTCTAAAACCTAATGTGTTTATAAAAAATAAGTCATCTTCTTTTAATAATTTGCTAGTAGCATGTCTATTAAATGCAAGAAGAGCATCTTCTTTATCCATACCAGTTCCATCATCTGTTACACTTAAACTATCTAATCCAGCATTTATTAAATCAATTTTAATACTTCTAGATTTAGCATCTATACTATTTTCTACTAATTCTTTTATAACACTTGATACTCTTTCAATTACTTCTCCTGCTGCTATTTTATTAGCAAGTATTTCACTCATTACATGTATTTTACTCATATTATACTCATTCTTTCACTAATTAATTCTTTATCTATATTACTAATACTTATAATACATTCTTTTTTTATATTTATAAAACCTAATCCATTAATACATAAATCAGTATTATCTTTAACTGATATTTCATAATCAAATTTAATATCTTTATAATACTTTTTGCTATCTATTTTATACATATATAATGTAATACTAGTATTATTACTAAATTTTAAATAAAAATTATCTATATTTAATATTTCATCTTTTTTCATATTATAAGTAATAGTTTTTATATGATTTTTAAAATCTTTATCGATAGTTAATTCATTTATATAAAAACCTGGACTATCTATAATATTTAAATTATCTATTTTTATATTTATATAATCTATTGTAGTATTAATACTATTAGATACAGTTAATTTATCATGATTAATATTATTTATTTCTAATATTTTATTAATTATTGAACTTTTACCACTATTAGTAGGTCCTATAAACATAATATTATTTATTTTTTTATTTTTAAAATAATTTATTAGTTTATTTATATCTATATTATTTTTAATACTTATAGTATCTATTTTTTTTATATTATATATTAAATTTAATTTATTAAATAATTTATTTTTATTAAATATTTTATAAAATAAATCATATTTAGAAATTAATAACATTTTATTTTCTTTTATTTTATTATATAAATTAATAGTATTATTATTTATATTTAATAAGTCTATTATAAATATTTTAAAACTTTTATCTTTATTTATTTCATTAATTAATTTAGTATTATTTATTAATATATTATTGTTATTTAAATCACCATAATTTATTAATCTAAAACATCTTTTACAATAAGTAGAATTATCATACTTTTCTTTAGGTATAAAACCGTTTAATAATTCATTATCACTTTGTAATAAAGCTCCACAGCCTGAACAATATTTATTCATAATCTAACCTCTATTTTTTATATTAAATTTTTATATATAAATTTAATAAATTATCTTTATCTTATTATAACACTTATAATACTTAAATTAATAAATTTTTTATTTTGTATCATATAGCAAATAATATTGTAATAAATATTTTTTATAAAAATACATATAATAAAGATAGAAAAATCATTTGATTTTTCAATAAATATGTGATAGTATATTATCACAAGTTGTAATTGACTGCATTGTGAAGAATTTTTATTCGAGGGACATATTAGTCAGTCTAAATTATAACATCAAGAATAGCATTGTGAAGAATTTTTATTCGAGGGACATATTAGTCTATTCGTTGTGGAGGGATTCTATTATTAGGATCCCTTTTATGTTAGGAGCAAATTTATGAATATAGAAAATGGACAAATATATTATATCAATTTTAAAGGTTATGTTGGACGAGAAATTAATAATATTCATTTAGGAGTAATTTTTAAATTACCAACTATTCCAGATATGTTTTTTTGCATTCCATTAACAAGTCCAAAATTAAAACACTTTAAAACTGAACAGGATTTTAATAATCGTAATTATAAAAATGTAAAACATTTTAATTGGCAATATTTAAAACAAACTGATTCAATAGCAATGTTAGACCAAATGAAAACAATTTCAATAACAAGATTATTAAATCCATATGAAAATCAAGATAAAAGAATCTTTAAATTAGATGATTATACCCTATCTTTATTAGAAGATAAAATTATAAAATACATTAATTTAATTTTAAAAAAAATTTAAAATAAAAATTCTTTAATAAAATTTATTATTGTTTTATATATAATAATTAATTATGTTATATATAGATAGGTAAATTAAAACACATCAAGAAGAAGATTGAACAATTAAATTTTTTTTATAATTTTTCAACATAAAAGAAAAAATGCTAGTTTTTTTGCTAGCAAAATTAAACTGTGTATGGTTGATCTTTTGTCCCATTACCTCCTGTTATTTTTGTCATAGCTGATAATACGACTGTAGGTCGAACAATGTAAGAAGAGGTAACAGCGCATGTTTCTAAATTTCCACCACCAAGACTGAATGCAGCATCACGATTCGAATATTCACGATATGCCGTTGTTGTTAGCCACCAATAATTTAGATTTTTATAACCAATCCATAAGTAACTTTTCCATCCTACACTATCTTTAAATTGACCTGTTAAAGATACTTCTTCTGCTGTTAACAGTCCTCCTAAATCAGTTACTCTATCGCTTTCATCTCCACATTTTAAATCATATGTTCCATCATGATATATCTTTTTTCTTGATTCTGAATATACTCCCCATCTTGTCTCAGATGTTTCTTCCCATGTACTTGTATTATACCATTTTTTTTGGTTACCTAAACACCATTTTTCTTCCTTCAATTTTAATTTATCATCTTCTGGGAAACTACTTATCCATTCATCTATCATTTCTTTGGTGCCTTTGGCATTTTCTAATTTGCCACCTACATTATTTTCATAATCGAATCTATATGCATTATCTTCCATTTTATAACCATATACTGCTTTTCCTATTGTTGCATTTGCTTGGCCTACACTTCCTGCTATTTCTCCTTCATATGTTGTACTTTTTATACCTGTTGAATTTTGGCATTCATTTTCATTATCATCTAATATTATTTTAACTGAACCATCACCTTGAATTCTTACTATTCTAAAACATTTTCCTGCAAAATTTATAAAATTATCTTGTACATGTCCTTTATAGTAATAAGATATACCATAATCATCTTCTGTTATGTTTAATGTTTTTTCATCTCCACTTTTATTTTCTTTATTAAATTCTGTTCTTCCTGCCTCTTTAACTCCTAATAATATTGCATTTTTTAATACTGCATATGCTAATGTATCTGTTATATGTTGTGATACTGTTACTTTTATTCCTATATTTAATGGTATATCTTTTGTTCCTAAATTATAATCATCGTCATCATTTATTTCTGGGTCCCATTCTATATATATTTTTATTGTTGATATTTCATTTATATGATTTAAAGATATTGTTCCTGAATATGTTTTTAATCCTAATAATTGTGTTTCTTCTTCACTATTTTTTTGTGTTGCTGTAACTTTTGTTATTTTTATTTGTTTATGACTATCTAGTGCTTCTGTATCTATAGTAAATACGTAATCTAATGATACTTGAGATTCTCTTGCATCTATATCAAAAGATACTATTCCTTTACTTCCTGGTGCTATTAATGTTTTTCCATTATTATATATATTATCATTTTGATTCCAATCTATATTAGCAGTAAATTTTTTTGTTTTACCATCTGATATATCTATATCATTAACTAACACATGCCATTTTGCTACTTTAGGATTTATATTTGATTTACCTATACTTTGATATTTTGCAAATGTAAAACCTATTAC
>CANRDR010000040.1 GCA_947629425.1 uncultured Bacilli bacterium
CATTGATATTGCTTGTAGGTTCTATATTTGTAATATATGCATCTATTAATAGAATAATAAATCCTATTAATATTAAGTATAATGGAATGATTATTATTGCAATTTTTGGAGTTGTTATTAATGTTGTTGCAACATATTATACAAAAGAAGGGGATTCTTTAAATCAAAAATCAGTTAATTTACATATGTTAGAAGATGTATTAGGATGGGTTGTTGTTTTAATTGGTTCTATATTAATTAAGTTTACTAATATTTCTATAATTGATCCAATATTATCGTTATTAGTTGCATTATTTATTTTAATTAATGCATGTAAAAATATGAAAGAAATAATAAATTTATTTTTAGAAAAGACACCAGAAAATATAAATATAAATGAAATTAAGAAACATTTAAAAGAAATAAAAGGAGTTGATGATGTTCATCATATACATATAAGAAGTATTGATGGATATAATAATTATGCTACTTTACATGTTGTAGTAAATAAATATAGTAAAGATATAAAAGATAAAGTAAAAGCAGAATTAAGTGAATTTAATATTAATCACTCAACGATAGAATTAGAGTTGATAGATGAAATTTGTACTAGCAAAAAATGTGAAGTAAAGGAAAATAATTTACAAAAACATCATCATTAAAAATTATATATTTGTACAATTTAAACAAAAACATATACAAAAATAATATATTATGATATACTTAAATTGCCTAAAGATTGGTTATCATATAAAACCGACTATGTGTGATTATTGGGAATCTAATTAGAAAGCGGTGTTGAAGACTAGCCCATTAAGTGAGTTAGGATCCTAAAGTTTTCTATGTGATGCCCACCTGTTTAGAGCGGGATTTTATCACATACACTGATCTTTAGGTTTTATTATGGAGGTTATTATGCAATTTGAAAGAGTCATTAGTTTAATAGGAATAGATAAATTTAATTTATTAAGTTCTAAAAAGATTTTAATAGTAGGTTGTGGTGGAGTAGGAGGATATGCTATAGAATCTTTAGTAAGAACAGGTATAAAAAATATTGATATAATAGATAATGATATAATTGATATTACTAATTTAAATAGACAAATTATAACTAATTTAAATAATATTGGATTATATAAAACAGAGGTATTAAAAAAGCGTGCTTTATCAATCAATGATAAATTAAATATAAATGCTTATAATATATTTTTAGATAAAACTAATATAGATAAAATATTAAGTAATAAATATGATTATATAATAGATGCATGTGATACAGTACAAACTAAAATATTATTAATGGAATATAGTTTAAATAATGATTTTAAATTAATATCATGTATGGGTACAGCAAAAAAGTTAGATCCTACTAAGTTGACTATTACAACACTTGATAAAACCAGCTATGATCCACTCGCTAAAACAATTAGAAAAAAAATAAATAAGGAAAATTTAAAAAAAATTAATGTAGTATCATCCTGTGAAAAAATAATAGAATGTAATAATTTAGGAAGTTTAATGTTTGTTCCTGCTACTGCAGGTTTATTATGTGCAAAATATGTAATAGATGATATTTTAAAATAAAAGTAAGCTTTCGCTTACCTTTATACACATTCTACATAAGTATCGCTTAGACACTTTATAGCACAGCAGCAAGATAAATTCATTGTGAAGAAACTATTTGTTGCAATAAATGGTATTGAATTGCAGCAACTTTCTTGAGGATTTGGAGCTAGTACTCTAAATGTAGCACAATTTCCATCTAATTTTTCTACTCTGAATACACTTGAGCAATTTGGACATCCACTATTTGCTTGTGGATTAGAACAAACAGAAATATCATCCTTTTCTATAGGCATACTCCAAGGTGTTCCGTTACCACAGCAAGTATATAACATAACTGGACGAGTATTACAAACTAAGCAATTAGGTCCTCCTCCTAACATAGGTCTATCACAAGAATCTAAACAACTTTCTGGGCTAGCATTTTGTTGTAGAACAAGTATAACTTTTAAAATTTCTCCGATGCAGTTTGTATTTTCATTGTTTTCATTACACATGTATAATTCACCCTTTCATTTATACTCAATATATTTTATGATATATTTATAATTTAGTGATTTTATTTTTAAAAAATATATAGTATAATAATTATAGGTGATTAATATGTGGTGGCAATATTTAATAATTTTATTTGTACTAATAATTGTTTCATTAATAATAGTTAAGTTAAATAAAAAAGATTTTAATATGGAAATTAATAAATTAGTACAATATTTAGGTGGCAAAGATAATATATTAGATACTGAAGTAAATATGTCTAGATTTAAAGTGACATTAAAAGATGTATCTATTGTAGATAAAGATGCAATAGAAAAATTAGGTGCAAAAGGAATAGTTGAAATAGATAATCAACTAAAAATAATATTTGCAACAGATGCAGTTAAATTAAAAAAATATATAAATGATTTAAAAAAGTAAAGCTACAGCAATAATGTAGTTTTTTTCATAAAAAATAATAATATTTCTTAAATAATTTATATAAATAATTATTTGACTTTTATATTTATTTAATTTAATATTATTATAGGTGATAATATGAAGTCTATAAATAAAAATGAATTAAAAACTAAAAATATAATATTAATTATAACATCTGTTTCTTTATTAATTATTGGTATATTATTTTTTTTAGAAGATTATATTAGTTTTATAGATGGAGATAAAATATTCTATGTAGTTATGTTATTATATTTTGGTTTAGAATTTACAAATTATTTATTAACGAAAAAAATGACTGGAATGAATTCTTTATATATATCACTAGTAAGTTTAATGGCAAGTGTTAGTGGAATACTTTATGGTAGTAAAGATACTAGTTTAGTAATTACTATTACGTTAGGTTGCTGGATGTTTGCAATGTTAATTATAAAATTAATTAGAATAGAAAATTTAAGAAATAATTTAAATGTAAGTGTATTTGTAAATTTATTTACTATGAGTATGTTTATACTGTTAGGATTTTTAACTTTAGTAAATATTTATAAAGAGATTTCTAATATAACTATGATGTTAGGTTTTTTCTTTGTAGTATATGGTATATTAAATTTAATAGAGACTATTGCGAATATAAAGTTATGTAAAATCCCATTAAATTAATTGATTTTTTTAAATATTTATGATAGTATACATTTAAATCAGTGATAAAAGACATGATTATTATATAAATCTTTAAAGAGAGTTCATGTAAGGTGTAAATGAATAAGATTTAATAATAATTACTACTTTTTAGAGGAATTAATACTTCCCGGATAAAACCGTTATATAAATTAAGTATATTAGGATGGTACCGTGCATAAGCACTCCTTAGGTATCATCTTTTTTATTAGAAAGGAAATTTTATGAAAATAGAAATATTTACTCAATCTGCTATAAAATTAAGTGGTAATGTTATAATTTATTTTGATCCTTTTAAAATAGATAAATATTATAATGATGCTGATTATATATTTATAACCCATGATCATTATGATCACTATGATGAAGAATCTATTAAAAAAGTATTAAAAAAAGAAACTACAATAATTGTTCCAAAGATTTTAAAAGATAAGATAAAGAAATTTAATTTAAATACCATTATAGTAGAACCTAATAATAGTTATGTATTAGATAATATAAAATTTAATACTACGCCTGCATATAATATAAATAAAAAATTTCATCCAAAAGAGGCTAACTATGTAGGTTATATACTTGATATTAATAATACAACTTATTATATAATGGGAGATACTGATTTATTAGAAGAAAATAAACTCGTAAAAACTGATGTATGTTTTGTACCTATTGGTGGAACGTACACCATGGATGTATATGAGGCAAGTAAATATATAAATTATATAAAACCTAAAATAGCAATACCAATACATTATGGTAGTATAGTAGGTAGTATAAATTTAAAAGATGAATTTAAAAAATTAATAGATAAAGATATAAAAGTTGATATTTATATAGAGGAGGAATTAAAATGATAAATATTAAAGAAGATGAAAATTTAAATAAATTAAACCATTCTTGTGCTCATGTAATGGCACAGGCTATAAAACATTTATATCCAAATGCTCACTTTTGGGTAGGACCTGTAATAGAGGAAGGATTTTATTATGATGTTGATTTAGGTGATAAAGTAATTACTGAAAATGACTTAGAATTAATTAGTAAAGAAATGAAAAAAATTATAAAAGATGGAAAAAGAATTGTAAGAAATGAAATAACTAAAAAAGATGCATTAGAGCAATTTAAAAATGATCCATATAAAATAGATTTGATTAATCGTATGGATGAAAATGAAGTAACTATTTCAACTTATACTCAAGGTGATTTTACAGATTTATGTCGCGGGCCACATGTAGATAATGTAAAATTATGTAAAAATTTTAAATTATTAAAATTTAGTGGAGCATATTTTAAAGGTGATGTAAACAATAAAGTTCTTCAAAGAATATATGGTGTATGTTTTTATAATGAAGAAGATTTAAATGATTATTTAAAAGAATTAGAAGAAAGAAAAGAAAGAGATCATAGAAAAATAGGTGCAACACAAGAGATATTCATGAATCATGAACTTGTTGGTGCTGGAATGCCTTTATGGCTTCCTAATGGTGCTATTATTAGAAAAGAATTAGAAAATTATATTTATGAAAAAGAACAAAAATTAGGTTATTTACATGTATATACTCCATGTGTAGGAACAGTAAATTTATATAAAACTAGTGGCCATTGGAATCATTATAAAGAAAATATGTTTCCATCAATGAAAGTAGATGAAGAAGAATTTGTATTACGTCCTATGAATTGTCCTCATCATATGTTAATTTATAAAAATAAATTACATTCATATAGAGATTTACCTATTAGAATAGGAGAATTTGCAACTGATTTTAGATATGAAGCAAGTGGCGCAGTTAAAGGATTAGAACGTGTTAGATGTATGTGTCAAAACGATGCGCACCTTTTTGTAACACCAGAACAAATTGGCGATGAATTTAAACGTGTTGTAGAACTTATATTGGATGTTTATAAAGATTTTGGAATAAAAAATTATAAATTTAGATTATCATTAAGAGATAAAGAGAATAAAGAAAAATATTTTGATGATGATGAAATGTGGGATAAGGCTGAAAATAAATTAAGAGAAGTATTAAATGAATTAAATGTAGAATATTTTGAAGCAGTAGGGGAAGCAGCATTTTATGGCCCTAAATTAGATGTAGAAGTAAAACCAGCAGTAGGACCTGATGTTACATTATCAACTTGTCAATTAGATTTTTTACTTCCTAAACGTTTTGATTTAAGTTATATAGATAGTGATGGCTCAAAACAAACTCCAGTAGTATTACATAGAGCAATATTTGGAACATTTGATAGATTTACAGCATTTATAATAGAAGAATTAAAAGGTATTTTTCCATTATGGTTAAGTCCTACACAAATTAATATAATTCCAGTAAATAACGAATATCATTTAGATTATGCGTTATCTTTAAAAGAAAAATTACAAAGTTTTAAATTTAGAGTTAATTTAGATGATAGAGAAGAAAAATTAGGTTATAAATTAAGAGAATCTGTTATTAAAAAAATACCAATAACTTTAATTATTGGACAAAATGAAGTAGATAATAATACTATTAGTTATAGATTATATGGTAGTAGTGAAACTATTAATGTAGAAATTGATGAATTTATAGAAAAGGTAAATCAAGCAATAAAAAGTAAAAAAGAAAATATATAACGAATTTTCTTTTTTTTCTTTAAATAAACTGTTATAATTATCTAGAAGGATGGTAATATGAAAAAATTTAAAGATTATATAGTTAATGCATTTTATGGATTTGCAATGGCTTTAGCAGATAGTGTACCTGGCGTGTCGGGTGGTACTGTAGCATTTTTATTAGGTTTTTATGATAAATTTATAAATTCATTAAATTCTCTAATATCAAAAAATAAACAAAATAAAAAATATGGAATAAAATTTTTAATTAAGTTAGGTATAGGTTGGATTATAGGTATGGCTTCTAGTGTATTAATATTAACTAGTGTATTTGAAACTCATATTTATAAAGTAAGTTCTTTATTTATGGGCTTTATTATATTATCCATACCAATTATAATTATGGAAGAAAAAGATGTATTGAAAGGTAAATACATAAATATAATATTTACAATAATAGGAATTCTTTTAGTAGCATTAATTACTTATTTTAATAATAATGCTGTTAGTAATGTAGATATAACCAATTTAAGTTTTGGTAATATAATATATATATTCTTAGTAGGTGGAATAGCTATATCAGCAATGGTACTTCCCGGTATAAGTGGTTCAACATTACTTTTAATATTTGGTTTATATATACCAATTATTAATGGAATTAAAGATTTATTACATTTTGACTTTTCATCATTTTTTGCATTATTTGTATTTGGATTAGGTGTATTAACTGGTATATTTTCAATAATTAAATTATTAAAAAAAGCATTAGAAAAATATAGAAGTCAAACTATATATACAATAATAGGTTTGATGATTGGTTCACTTTATGCAATTGTTATGGGACCAACTACATTAGATGTTCCAGTACCTGCTATGACATTTAAAACATTTAATATATTATTCTTTTTAATAGGTGCTTTAATAGTATTTGGAATGCAGTATACTAAACATGTAATGGAGAAAAAGAAAAAACTTTGATCAATCAAAGTTTTTATATGCCTTTAATTCTATTAGTAACATTGTTTTCAATGTTATTTTCAGTTTCTTTAATTATTTCATCATTTATTGATAATGATGTATCTTTTTTTGCCATTTCTAAAATCTTATATATTTCAGATAAACGTTTAATATTTTCTAAACTTTCAGTATTATCTAAATAATAATATATTCCAGGTTCTGTATTAGTTCCAAAAGTACCATATGAAACATTTTTATATTCTTGAGGTAATGATGCAACTAATTGTTCATTTTCTTTATCAATAATATCAAATATTTTTTCAAAAACATTAGATGATATCAAATTATTTATAAAATAATTACAGTTATTTACATAATCTATATTGCTATCTCTTTCTGGTAAGTTAACATTAACTTCTTTAAAATAATCTTTATAAGGAATAAACTTACTCATATTTTTAGCAATTTTATTAAATAATTCACTCTTTTTATTTTCTTCTATTAATGGATTATTCAAATAATTAGATATATCATCATTTAAATCAGGTATTATTTCATTTAATTCATTTATTTCTCTAGATATTTTCTTATTATTAGATATTAATCCTAATTTATTATAATTTATATCTTTTCCATTTAATAAATCATTTAAAACTATCTTTTCGTTTTCATTAGATTGGCCTAAATAGACTTTAGTAAGTTGTCTAAGTACTGCGTTACTTTGTTTAGAATCTAAATTTAGAGCAAAAGTTTCATAAGATATAGTTTGTTTTTTTGATTGTTCTAAAAATTCTTTTTTATTATAAATTATATTTTTTAAACGTTCTAATTCATTATATATTCCTTTTAATATATGTTTAGATTTATGTTTAGGAATTTCATCAACTAAATTTTGATATTTTTCTTTACAATATTTATCAAAATATGAATTATCTTGTTTCATCATATCTAAAGACATATTAAAACTGTTATTATGTAAAAATGTAGCAACGTCTCTTAATATTTCTAAATAATGTGTATCTTCTTTAGTCCATTTTTCTTCTTCTTTTAAATCTTCACTAAAACGATTTTCTTTATAGTAATTCGCTTTTTTTTCTAATTGTTCTACTAATTCATTAATTTTATTTATCGCTTGTTCCATTATTTTCCTCCAATAAACCATTTACTTTAACTAATATTGTTTCTAAATTTATTAAGTAGTTAATATTATTCATAACACACTTCCTTCTAAAATAAAGTATATAAGAATAAAGACTAAAAGTAAAGAAAATATCAAAAGTTTTACTTTTATTTTATATATATATATGATAGAATTTATATTATAAGGAAGTGTATTATATGAATACTTATGTTTTGTTTGGTATAGCATATTTAATAATTATAATAATACTTATATTAACAATGTTTATAATAATAAATAAACATATGAAAAATAAATATAATAATGCTTTAAAATACTTAGAAAGAGATAAAAATTTAATAATAAGTGCATCAATATTAAGTGAATTAAATAAAGTAGAATCTTTAATTAATAATAAAGAATTAGAAAAAAAATATGAAAATTGGAAAAATAAATTTAAAAATATAAAAGATAAAGAAGTACCTAAAATAACAGATGAACTAATAAATGTAGAAGAAAAAATAAAATCAAAAAGATATAAAGAAATAGAACGTGAACTTGCTAAAATAGAATTAGATATATATTTTATTAAAAGTAGAAGTAAAGTTTTATTAGATGAAATTAGAGAAATAACTACTAGTGAAAGCAAAAATAGAGAAATAGTTACTAAATTAAAAAGTAAATATAGAGAAATATTAGTAAAATATAACAATAATAAAGAAGATTATGAAATAATTTCTAGTCCTATAGAATTACAGTTTGAAAATATAGATAAATTATTTAGTGTTTTTGAAACCAATATGGAAAATAATAATTATACTGAAGTAAGTAAAATAGTAAAAGCATTAGATGATACAATAGGTAATTTAGGAGTTGTAATAGAAGAAGCTCCATCTATAATATTAATGGGAAAAGTTTTAATACCTAAAAAAATTAAAGATACACATGAAATATATGACAAAATGGTAAAAGATGGCTATAATTTAGATTATTTAAAAATAGATTATAATATAGAAGAATCAGAAAAAAAGATTGCAGATATATTTGATAGATTAAATGTATTAAATTTAGTTGATTCTATATTTGAATTAAAAACTATATTAGATTATTATGATAATTTATATAATGATTTTGAAAGAGAAAAAATAAGTAAAAAAATGTTTATGGATTATACTAGAACATTAGGTATAAGAAGTAAAAAGATATTAAATGTAATAAATGGTTTAGTTAAAAAAATAGATGATATTAAATACAGCTATGATTTAACAGATGATGAAGTTAAAATAATAGATGAAATTAATCTAACTGGAAAAACTATTAAAAGTGAATATGAAGCTATAATGGAAGATTATAGAAATAAATTATATTCATATTCTAAATTAAATAAACAAATGGAATTATTAAATGTTAAAATATCTAAAACAGAAGATAAATTAGATTATACTTTAAAAAGTTTAGGTAGTTTAAAAGAAGATGAATTAAGAGCAAGAGAACAATTAGAAGAAATAAAAAATATATTACGTAGTGCTAAAGAAAAGATTACCAGTTATAAACTTCCTGTAATACCAAAATGTTATTATATAGAATTAGAAGAAGCAACTGAGGCTATAAGAGAAATGATTAAAGAATTAGAGGCTAAACCAATAAGTATAAAAACATTAAATATAAGAGTAGATACTGCAAGAGATTTAGTATTAAAACTATATAATACAAGTAATGAAACAATAAAAACAGCATGGATGGCAGAAAATGCTATTGTATATGGTAATAGATATAGAGTAAGTAATAAAGAAATAGATGCTGGTTTAGAAAAAGCAAGTTCTTTATTTATGAAAGGTAATTTTAAATTATCTTTAGAAAGTTCTATTAATGCAATTAATATAGTAGAACCAGGTATTCATAAACGATTATTAGATGCGTATAAAAAGTGAGGAATATTATGTATTGTGAAAAATGTGGTAGCAAATTAAATAAAGGAATATGTCCTAATTGTAATAAAAATAATGTAAAGAAAACAAATAATTATGCAATAATAGGTTTTGTATTATCATTCTTTGTATCTATTGCAGGTTTGATTCTTTCTATTATAGGTTTGAAAAAAAGTAAAGATTTTAATGATGGAAAAGGACTAAGTATAGCAGGTATTATAATTTCTTCAATATTATTAGTTATAAAGATATTTGTTATAGTTATTGCTATTTTAGGCTTTATATATTCTTTTAATAAATATCCGAATTTAAAAAAAGATATCTTAGATAATATAAGAGATAGTATTGATAATTATGATGATTATTATGACGATATTTATGATAATCAATATGATGATATATATGATAATACAAATAATAATTTATATGAAATAACTGATGATTATTATGAACTACCTACTATAGAAACTAATGATTTTAGATTTGAAAAATTTTTTATAGATGATGACTTATATAGAATAGGTGCATATAATGTAATTAATAAAACTAATGTTGGTAAAGGTTTAGAATTGCATGTAAGTTTTTATGATGATTATAGAAATTATTTAACAGAGTTTGATATTTCTAAATGTTATAGTAATATATTAGAAACTGATGAATTATATTTAACACCTAATGTAAGTAAAAAAATAGACATTCCATTAAATAATCAAGAATGTGGTATAGATTTAGTTAAATTTAGACAAGCAGAATATTTTTCTATAGATAATTAAAAATTAAATATTGTGCATAATTAAATTATAAAGTATAATGTAAATAGAGTAAGAAAGTACTCAATAAGAAAAATTAAAAATTATATACGAAGAGATTAAATTATATAACCAATCTCTCTCATAGAAACATTTGTTTGGTATGGGGGGGGTTATACTTA
>CANRDR010000041.1 GCA_947629425.1 uncultured Bacilli bacterium
TACATAGGATGTCAATAAAAAAAGATAAAAAGTTTTAATTTTTCTTATCCTTTTTCTCTTGGGCTGTAAATACTAACAAATTTTATATGCATCTAAATAATTTATTTTAACACCCATATTTATAAACTTTTTTTCATACTCAGTTAATGTATTATCTATATCTTCATTTTCTAAATCTAAACTAACTTTATTAAAAATATAACCATAATTAGATAAACTAACTATAGAATATGCAAATAAATTAATATTATCCGTTTTTTGTATAATATGTCTTGTATCCTTAAATAAATTATCATAAATATTTAAAAATACACTACTAGTTAGTCTTCTCTTTTCATGTCTATTTTTAGGCCATGGATCTGAAAAATTTAAATATATAGTATCTATTTCTTTATTAAAAACTTTATCTAAATTTATTGCATCTATTCTAATTAATTTTAAATTATTTAAATTTAAATTATTTAATTTTTCTATCGCTCTTACCATTACAGATTCATATTTTTCTATACCTATAAAATTTATATTAGGATTTTTTTTAGCAAGAGAAATAATAAAATCTCCTTTACCCATACCTATTTCTATATGTATTGGATTATTATTTTTAAATATAGATTTATATTTACCAATATATTCTTCTGGATTTTTAATAACATAATCTGAATTATTAACAATATTATTAGCGTTTTTTACATTTCTTAAACGCATGATATCACTTCCTTAATTTATTTTCATATAATGTATTGGGAGGAACCTAAAATGAAAAAAGATAGAAATTCATTTTTTTCTGAGTATAATATGAATGCATATAATACAATGCAACCAATGATGCAACAACCATATATGATGCCTAATCAAGTATCTAGTCAATCTTCATTCTATTCAGGACCTGTAGTTGATCAAAATATGATTGCAAATCAAAATACATATACTGAAAATATTGATTCTAGAATATCAAAATTAGAAAGACAAATCAATAGATTAGAATCAAGAATAAATAAACTAGAAAGTGAAATATCAACAAATTCTAGTTCATTTCATACAGAAACAGATACTGTTTATAAAAATAATATGTATATGGTTTAACTTACTTAAATGTAAGTTTTTTTATTTATATAGTATCATTGCACTAAAACAATATATTTGTTCTTCACCAAACATAGAAACTGCTACATTGAATTTAATATCAATTATTTCTTTATCAATAATAAATTCATTAATATCACTTTCTAAATCTGCTTCATGATTTTCATCAAATATTCTAACTTTCATTTTATCACCAATACTATATTAAAATATTTTATTTAAATAATTTGTAGAATTTATTCGAATTTTAAATCAATTAAACTATTTAATATACTAACAATTAATATAGCACCAAAACTAGATAAATATGGATTAATTAAATACAACAAAAACGTAAATATTCCAACTAATATACCATATATAATAGAACCAATATTAGTATAACTACTGCTTGGTGAATTTGTTGCAATATATATAAAAGAAAACATTATTCCATTTGTAAATAACATATTTAATATATTTCCAATATTATTAATACAAATACAATATATTATAGAAATAATTAAAAAAGTTATCATAGAAAACAGTGCTATATTTTTTTTATAAGTTTTAGATAAATATAATATAATAAAGCCTATAATTAAAAATATAATATTAGTTGTAAAAATACCTCCACTACCTCTTCCAAATAAATAATCTAAAGTATCTAATTTAAATTTATTATTTAACTCATAAATATTTAAAAAAGAAAAATCTTTAAATATATTCATAATTAAAAATATTAATAATACAGCTACACATACTATATTAAATCTATTATTTTTTATAAATTTAGATATTAATAATACTATAAAAGTAATTAAACTAAATACTATTATATTTGTATTAATACTAACTACACAAGATATTAAAATACCATATATTAAATGAAAACTACTAAATATAGAATCAACTATATTTTTTTTATTTTTCTTTATAAAATAGTCATATATTATATTAACACTTATACCAATAATAGCACCTATTAATAAAAATATAATAGGTTTTAATAATCCAAATATACCTACATATTTTTTCATATATAAATATATTCCATTTTTATAAAAACCATATATAATTAATGGTATTAAACTAATTATATAAATTAAAGATATTTTTTTAATAGAATTATTACTTTTTATCATTATAAACTCCTCTTAAATCTATTTTAGAAGGACATACAAACTCACATATTCCACAATTAACACATTTCATTTTATATTCTTTTGATTTTTTATTATTATGAAAATACATATATTTAGGATTAATATTAACAGGACATGATTTTTTACATAATCCACAATTAATACAATCATATGTATTATATTTCTTTTCTGTATTTATAAATATACTTTTTACATTTTTATCTAATATAAAATTATTATTATTTATTTTGAAACCATTTAGTAATCCATTAATAAATATACTATTTTCTTTTATATTATAATATTTTAATAAATCATCTAAATTAGTACCATTTTTTATTCTTATAACTTTACTATATTTTAATAAATTACCACTTAATGTTATATAATTAACGCTTGGAACTATATTTTTTCTTAATATATTATATATATCTAATATATCACTAATAGTATAATATATTATTCCATAATTTTTATTTTTATAATTAGTTAATTTATCTATTAATATATATTTATTACCTATAGAATAGTTAGAATTAAATAATTTCAAATCTATTTTAGGATATGTTCCTAAGTTATTAAATAATATATTTACACATTCTTGATCTTTAGTAGTTATACTAAAAAAACATTTCTTTATATTTAATATTTCAATTAATGCATCAATAGTATCTAATATTTCAGTAGTATAATTTTTTATTAATGTAGGATACGTTATTTCATCTATATATTCACTTATTCCACTTACAATTAATACTTTACTATTAGTATCTATATCTTTAAATTTATTATATTTTTTTAATAAATTAATTAAATCTTCTTTACTATATTTATTAATATTTCTTTTAGTTCCTTTTTTTTCTCTTAATTTATCTTTAAAATCATTTTCTATAACAAAGTATTTATTATTATTAACAGTTGCTATTCCTAATAATATTCCAGAAACATTACTATAAATAAAATCTTCTCCATTACTTGCTATTAAATCATTTTTATATATATAATCTTTATCTTTATAAAATATATTATATTCTTTTTTATAAGGTAAATAAATATAATCACTTGTTAAAAAATCTTCTATTTTATTCATACTAACACCTTATATTAATTATAGATAATAATATATTAAAAAGCAAATTAAATTTAAAAAAAACGTTATACTTTCATTAAAGATTTTAATCTTCGTATAACCTTTTTTTCTATTCTTGAAATATATGATTGACTAATACCTAACATTTCTGCAACTTCTTTTTGTGTATATTCTTCTGTATTATTTAAACCATATCTTAATTTCATAATATGTTTTTCTCTTTTAGATAAAGAATTTAATTCTTTTTCTAATGTAATTTTATCTACTTTATTAACAAATTCATTATATACAATATCATCATCTGTACCTAATATATCTTCTAAATGTAATTCATTACCTTCAGAATCATAATTTAGAGCATCTTCAAAACTTATTTCAGTTTTTCTTCTTTTATTTTTTCTTAAAAACATTAATATTTCATTAGCAATACATCTAGAACAATATGTAGCAAGTTTTATATTTTTATCCATTTTATAAGTATTAATACCTTTAATTAATCCAATTGAACCAATACTTACTAAATCTTCTAAATCTACTCCTGTATTTTCATACTTTTTAGCAAGAAATACAACTAATCTTATATTATGTTCTATAAGTTTATTTCTAGCCTCCATATCTCCATTTTTAGCGAGTGTTAAATAATGTATTTCATCTTCATTACTTAATGGTGGTGGTAATATATCAGTACTACCTAAAAATAAACAAATATTTTTCTTTTTAAATAACTTAATTATATAATCTATTAATTTTTTCATATATCAAATAACCTTTCATTTAAAATACAATCATTACATAAATTAACTTCACTAATACCAATATAAACATCTTTATAATATTTATTATCTATTAATATATATTCAGGTTTTATACATTTTAGTAATCCATTATTATTTAAAGAATTAAATGGTACATAAAATACTTTTTTTCCTCTTAAATCAATATATTTTTTATTTACTAATATAATCGGCCGATTAAAATACTTTAATTTATTACCAGTATCTAAAAAACCTTCTAAATTAATTATTTTTTTATTTATTTTTATTTCTACTTGATATATAGTATTTAATCTTTTTTTTAGTTTTCTATATTCTTTTATATATAAATATAATATTATAGGACTTATTATAATAAGTATAATTATATTTACTTTATAACCATTATTTATAAATATAAAACTATCAACATTATAAAAAGAATCATTTATTAAATAAATACTACCTCCTAATATAATACTAATAACATATAAATAAAATAATCTATTAAAAAATTTATATTTACCAAATGCAATTAAAATCATTAAAATACTTATTATAAATTTAATTATATTAATTTCTAAATTATTTAATTTAAAAAATAATATAATTATAGATAAACCTCCTATTAAACTAGCTAATATAATTCTAATTAGTTTAGTATTTAATTTAAGTAAGAATTTTAATGAAGACAATATATAAAAATCCATAATAAAATTAATTAAAAATACTATGTCTACATATACTGTCATATAATCACCAAAAACATTATAAAATATAAATATTAAAAAAAATGTCATATTGATACGTTTTTATTTGCATTTTATATAGTTTTTTGATAAAATCAATAATGTATTTAAGGAAGGAGCGAATTTATGCCTAATATAAAAAGTTCTAAAAAATCAGTAAAGCAAGATGCTAAAACTACTGTAGCGAATAACGTTTATGTAACTAGAGTAAAAAATTCTATGAAAAAGGTTGAAAAAGCTATAGAAAAGAAAGATAAAGATTTAGCGAATAAAGAACTAAAAAATGCTATATGTAATATTGATAAAGCTAGTTCAAAAGGATTAATACCAAAGAATACTTGTAATAGAAATAAAGCAAGATTAAATAAAAAAGTTAAAGAAATGTCTAATTAATCATTTCTTTTTATTATTTAATTTGATATTATTAAAATAGGTGATGATATGAAAAAAATATTATCTTTATTAATAGTTGTATTAATTACTATATTAGTAGGATTAAATATAGATACTATAACAAATTATTTAGCTAATTTTATACAAAATGATAAAAAAGTTACTATACAAAGTGCTAATAAATATAAAAAAGAATATAGTTTTAGATTTGTACAAATTACTAATGATTTTGTTCCTTACAGCTATCAAGATTTATTAAATATAATTTATTCTACTTTAAATAATGGATGGGATACTTTTACATTTTATTGTCCTAATGAATATACTAATTGTTTAAATGATTTAAATAAAATAAGTCAAGATAAAACTCTTTTATCTAATATTAATAATTATGTACATCCTTATAATAGTTTTTCTAAAATAGGATTTGTTAGTTCTACTACAGGAGAAGTTACTATAAATGTTACTAAATTATATAGTGATGATGATATTAGAAAAATAAATACTGGAGTTGATCAAATTCTAACTGAAAATGTTACTCAAGATATGAATGTAGAAGATAAAATATTAAAAATACATGACTTTATAGTAAATAATACAAAATATGATGTAGATAAAGTTAATGAAGCATCTTATACTGCTATGGGGCCTTTATTTTATGGTACTGCAGTTTGTAGTGGATATTCTGATTTAATGGAATTATTTTTAATAAAATTTAATCTACGTAATTTTAAAGTTGCAAGTAATACTCATGTATGGAATGCAGTTTATTTAAATGGAGAATGGTTAAATATTGATTTAACTTGGGATGATCCAGTAATAAAAGGAACAAATGCAGATACATTACAACATGACTTTTTCTTAATAAATACTCAAAAACTATTAGAATTTGATATAAAAGATCATACATTTGATTCTACAGTTTATCGAGAATTAAATTAAACCATTTTGGTTTATTTTTTTTATAGTATATTATAATATTTCTTATAATTAATATTATTGGTGTTGATATAATCATACCTATTATACCTAAAAAGTGACTAAATATTATTATACCTATTAATATAAATATAGGATTTAAATTAACGTTTTTGCTAACTATTATAGGTTGTATAATACTATTTTCTATTAATTGTACTAATACTATTACTATACTAACAATTATTCCCTTTTTTAAAGAACTAGTTAATCCTATTAATACTGAAGGTATACCACCTATATATGGTCCTATATATGGAATAATATTAGTTATAGCACATAAAAGTGCAAAAAGAATTGGACTATCTAACCCTATTATAAAAAATAATATAGTTAATATTATAAACATAAATATAGTATCTAATAATACACTTTTTAAATATAATCTTAAATCTTTATTTATACTATTTTGTAATTTAGTAGGTATAAATTTAAAATAATTATTATGTTTTCTTGCTGTTAAGAAATAAAATCCAAATATTAAACTATATATAATATTAATAATTAAACTAAATATATTATTAACATATAAATTTATATCTTTTAAACTTCCATGTAATATACTTTTTATATCTATATTATTATATATATTTAAAAGTATTTTATTATGTAATATATAATATTTTATAATTGGATATAATCTTTTAATTTCTTTAATAATTAATGGTATTAATTTAAATAAAGAAAATATAATTATTCCTATAAATAATAAATATATTATAATAGTACTTAATACTCTATTACATTTTATTTTACTTATTAATGGTTTTAATATCCATGAAATTATATAACCAAAAAAAAGTGGACTTAATAGTGATATAATTACATAACACATCCCTGTTAATTTACATAATTTTATTATATATAATGATACTAATATGATTAATAAACTTAATAATATATTTACTTGTGTCCTTTTCATACTATTATTATTTAAATTTTTTTAAAAAATTATTCAAAAAAAAAAGGAAATGCAAAAAAAAGAGTATATATATAGTGAAGGGCCTAGAAAAGGAGTAATATATTATGCTTAGAATTCTTATCAAAATATTAGTTTATGCTGTAAGTTTATTTTTATAGCATAAATGTTTAATTTTATTAATATACTATATTAGTATTGGAGGAAATATGATAAATAAACAAAGCTTATGGTTTTTAACACTATTTAGTATTATATTAGTACTTACAGTTTATTACATTGCTATGCCTAATAATACACTTGCTACTTTAAAAGAAAACGATAATGTTGAAACAGTAGATATAGTTGAAACTGATTCTCTTGCAGCATTAAGAATTGCTAATGATGAAGAAATAGAAACAACAATGAATGAACTACAAAGTATTCTATTAAATGAAAAATCTACTTTAGAAGAAAAAAATACTGCATATGAAAAAATACAAACTATAAATGCTAATAAAGGTAAAGTTGAACAAATTGAAAATATCATAAAAGAAAATTTTAATTTTCAAAGTTTTGTTAAAATCAAAGATGATAATATATCTATAACAATTTCTAATAAGAAACATGATACTAAACTTGCTAATGATATTATCAGAAAAATTCAAGAACTTTATAAAGAAAAAATGTATATAACAGTTAAATTTCAATAGCATTAATAACTTTTTCTCATAAAATATATTGAGTAATATTAAAAGAAAGTAGGATAATATGAAAAATATAATTACAAAAAGAGAAAAAGAAATATTTCAACTATTAATAGAAAACAAAACAACTAAAGAAATAAGTGATATATTAAGTATTAGTGAAAAAACTGTAAGAAATCATATATCTAATGTAATGCAAAAATTAGATGTTATTAATAGATCTAATGCTATTATAGAATTAATTAAATTAAACGAAATAACTATTAAAAAATCGTAAGAAATTCTTACGATTTTAAATTGACTATTTTTGAGTAATAATTATTTTCAAATACTAATTTACTCATTGTAACTTTATCTTGGACTATTTTATTCATATTTTCTATATAATTATCTGGTAAAACTACATTATCAGATTTTTTAGTAAATGTATTAGTAGTACTATTATAAAAACCTAAATCACTTATCCAACTCTGATTAGATAGTATTGCTAAACCATAATTATCACTTAATATATCTTTTCCTATAATCATTCTAGAATCATATTCTATTCCAAAAACATTTAATATTGTAGGTAATACATCTATTTGACTACCAATTTTATCAACTTTTACATTATCTGTTAAATTATTCCATAATATAAAGTTACTTCTATTTATTTCAAAAGTTTTATCTCTTTTATATGAAGAAATTTGATTTATAGAATCTAGTGATAATGCATAAGGATAATGATCCCCTACTAATGCAATTACTGTATCATCTAATATGCCTTTATCATCTAATTTATTTATTAATAGTTCTAGTGCACGATCTAGTTCTATTTGACTTGCTAAATATGCTTTTGCTTCGGTATTATATGGTAAACTATCTACAAATTCTTTATTCTTTTTGCTCATAGCATTACCCCAGTTATATTCCATATGTCCACTTACTGTAGCATAATAAACTAGGAAAGGTTCTTCACTACTTGCATAATCATCAAACGTAGCATCAATCATTTCTACATCACTCTGTGGCCATATTTTACAATTTATTTTTTCTTCTAATCCATTTTTACATGCAGTATAGTTATCAAAACCTATTGATTTTAAATATTTATCTCTATTTTGAAAATTATATGTATTATCATGATATGCATATGTATTATATCCTATTTTTTTAAATAGATTTGCTATTCCAAATTCATAAGATTCATTACCTTTTCTCCATACTTTTGATAATAGTGATATATTTGGATATAATCCTGTTAATTCTTGAAATTCTCCTCCTATAGTACTAAGTATTACAGGCGAATAAAAATTATTAAATGTAAATGAAGAATTAACTAATTTATAAAGTGTTGGAGTTAAATTTTCATCTACTGCAATAGAATTAAAACTTTCTGCCATAAAAAGTATTAAATTTTTATTTTTATATAAGCCAGTATATTTATTTTTTTTAGTACCAGTTTCTTTTGACATATATTCATGCATTTGTTTTAAAGTATTATCGGTTTCATTTAGCAAAATACTTGAAAAATCTATATCAAGATTATTATAAGTTATTTCTTCTTCAACTGGTTCTTCTTCTTTAAATGTATTAATTTCATTATTAATTGTATTTTCATAACCTAAAACTATTCTTTTTAATTCTAATTCTAAACTTAATAATACTCCTACTTTTTCTTTATATAAAGATATATTATCTATTTTATGACTTAAATTATATAATGAATTAGAATCATTTTTATTAATTAAATAATATATATTAATATAAGTAATATTTAATATTAATACTAATAAATATATTAAAAATTTTTTTATATTTATTTTATTATAATTTATTCTTTTTCTAATTATTAATATTAATATAAATGGTATAAATAATAATATAATATATATAATATTATTTAATAATAACTTTATTGTATCTTTTAAAAATGAATTTAAATTATTAGACATACCTAATGTTTTTAATGAAAATGTTACACCTAGTATTCTTTTAAATAATAATTCTATACAAAAGAATATAGTTAATAAAAACATAAATATTCTAGTTAATAGTTTATTAATTTTTTCATTAAATAAACTACTTATTATAGATAATATTATAGATATAATTAATGAATTTATTATTGTACAAATAAATGTTATAGAAATACTTTCTATTCCAAATATAAAATATATTAATTCTAAATATAATATACTAATAAAATAAATTAAAAATAAAGAAATTTTTTTATCTTTAAACATACTAATACACCTCAAATGATAATATGAATTATTTTAGGTAAGAATATTATTAAACCTATAATTATTGATACAATAGCATTTATAAGTACTGCTCCTGCAGATATATCTTTAGCAAGTTTTGCTAAAGAGTTTTTATTTGGGCTTACTAAATTTACTACTGTTTCTATTGCTGTATTAAATAATTCAGAACTTATTACTATTCCAAATAATATAATTACAATCATCCATTCATATTTATTTATTTTTAAAATTATTCCAAATATAATAACTAGTAGCATAATAAATACATGAATTTTCATATTTCTTTCTGATTTAAAAGAACTCATTATTCCTTCTATAGCATATTTAAAACTATTAATAAACTTTTTCATAAAATCACTAAATAGATTATATCATATTAATCTTATATTTGTATAAGTATTTATATTTTATAAATAAAAATAGTAAAGTTATATTACTATTTAGTTTATAGTGTATGGATTTGATTTTGTACCATTACCTGAAATATATTCTATATTTGGTATTAATACCCAAGTTTGACACTTGTAGACCAAAAATAGTTGTTCAAGTACTATAAATACTTGTTTTTTTATCAAATTTTAT
>CANRDR010000042.1 GCA_947629425.1 uncultured Bacilli bacterium
CTTTTAAATTGCCTCGTAGCCAAGTGGTAAGGCATCAGACTTTGACTCTGACATTCCGGTGGTCCGAATCCGCCCGAGGCAGCCATCTTAAAATTTGTCCTGTTAGCTCAGTTGGTAGAGCATTTGACTTTTAATCAAAGGGTCATGCGTTCAAATCGCATACAGGACACCACTTAAAAATTTAGAGTTTATGGTTTTCATAAACTTTTTTCATATAAAAAAATTTCAAATAAGTTTACTTGAAATTTCTTTTTAATTTTTTTACTAATTTAAATCCATTTACATTACTTTTAGTAGATTTAAAACTTGTATCAAAAATATTTAACGAATTAAAATTATTTTCTTTTATATCGCATGGTTTAGGACTACTAGATTTTAAATTTGCTTTTCTTTCTATTTCCATAATATTCACCATTTATATTATGGCTTTTTTATATCTTATAATACATCATTAAATTTATTTTCTTTTTCTTCTATCTTAATTGTTTCAACGTTTTTTAAAGCATTTTCAATTAAGTTATCTACATCAATTAACTTCTCATATTCTATACATTTTTCTATTGAAGGATTTATAACAGGATGTTCTGGAACAAATATAGTACAACAATCTTCATAAGGTAAAATTGAAGTATCATAAGTATCTATATTTCTAGCTAAATCAATTATTTCTAATTTATCTAAACATGCAACTGGTCTAATAACAGGCATATTTATAACACTATTAATACATGAAATACTAGTTAAAGTTTGTGATGCAACTTGTCCTATACTTTCTCCATTTATAATTATTTTACAATTATTTTTATGGGCTATTTTTTCACTGATTCTATACATCATTCTTCTCATAATTGTTATTAAATACTTATGTGGAATATTTTTATAAATACTTTCTTGAATTTCAGTAAAATTAACAATATGTAATTTAATATAATTAGAATATTTTGTTAAAATACGTGCTAAACTCATAACTTTATTTTTAGCAGCAACACTTGTATGAGGAGGACTTTCAAAATAAACTGCTTCAATTCTAACTCCTCTTTTCATAGAAAGATATCCTGCAACTGGAGAATCAATTCCACCACTTAGCATAAGTAATCCTTTACCTAAAGAGCCAACAGGATATCCACCTATACCATTTTCTTTATCAAAATATATATAAGCATAATCACTTCTAATTTCAACATTAATTAAAATTTCTGGATTATGAACATCAACACTAATATTTTCTTTATTTTTTAATACTACTCCACCTAAATATTTAGATACTTCCATACTAGTCATTTCATATTTTTTATAACTTCTTTTTGTTTCTACTTTAAAAGTTTTAAAATCTTTATCTTTAATTAGCCCTTTTAAACTATTTTCAATAGTACTTAACTTATTATCATCTAATTTATAACCAATATTAATTTCATGTATACCAAATACGTTTTTAATTTTATTTAATACTTTATCATAATTTAAAACATTATATAAAAACATTCTTCCCCTATCATATTTAATATCACAATCATCATTAATAACATTTTTTATATTATCTTTTAAAGTACTTAAAAAGAAATTTATATTATCTTTTTTAGTAGATAATTCTCCATATTTAATAATTATAATTTTTTCCATATAATCACTTCCAAACAAATAATATAATAACAAAAAAACTAAATTTTAAAAAGAGAATAATATAATATTTTATTGAAACACTATAATATTTTTAATAAAAATAATTTAATATTAAAACGGGATATCAATTTCAAAATGAACATAATTTAATATTTTATTGTTTGTATAATTTTTTTATGATAATATTTATTATAGGTGAAAGTATATGAATAAAAAGGATAATATATGTAATATATTAAAACTAACTTTAATGGTTTTATTAATATTATTTAGTATATTTAGATATAAAAATATATATATTGAACCAAATAATGTATTAGAAGTTAGTTTATCTTATTTAATTTATCCTTTTACATTCTTATTTATTTTACTATTAAAAGATAAAATAAGTTTTAAAAAAACTCATAGAGTTATATTATCTATATGTTTATTATTTCTAATATATAATATTTTATTAAGTTTACTTAATAGTATACCTAGCAATATAAATACATTAGATACAGATAATTATTTAAAACAAGCATTGACAAATAAATATATAACATTAGGTAATTTTAATATATATTATCCTAACTTATTAGATACTGTAAGTACTACATTACTTTTCTATTTTAGTCATACTTTAATTTTAATATTATATGATGCAATGATTCCTTATACTAATAAATTTATAGCATGTTCTCTTTCTATGTTTATTCCGTATACATTAGATGTACTTTGTAGTGTAATTATAAATAACACATTTTTAGAAATAGAATTTAATACTATGATTATTAATATATTAAGTAATTTTGTTATAGTTATAGTATCTACAATAATAATTAGTATAATTTATTCAATAATAAAAGTAAGATCTAAAAAAGAATTAAAGGCTTAATCTTACTTTTTTCATATTCTTTATATAAAGATACTAAATTATTTTTATAATAAAATAATACATATTCGCTATTATATATATTATCTAATATATTTCCATTAGATATTTTTTTATATAATAAATCATCTATATTAATTTTAGGATAATTATTAAATATTTCTTCTATAGTTATTAATTTATAATTATTATTTTTTATATCTTGTAATGTATATGAATTTTCTATATTATATTTACCTTGTTTAGTTCTTATTAAACTAGTCATTGTTGCATAAGTATTTAATTTTTCTCCAATATCTCTTATTAAACTTCTTATATATGTTCCTTTAGAAACTAAACATTTTATTTTTATAGTTTCATTAATACTTAATACTTCTATTTCTTTTATTTCAACTAATCTTTTAGGTAAATCTACTTCTATATTATTTCTTGCATATTCATATAATTTTTTTCCATTTACTTTTACAGCACTATATAATGGTACAGTTTGTTCATATTTTCCTTTAAAACTATTTATAGTGTTAATAACTTTATCTTTATTAACAATTATTTTTTTAGTATCTTTTATTGTTCCCGTATTATCCAATGTATCAGTTAGAGTACCTAGCGTAAATTCTGCAATATATTCTTTATAATCACTAGTTAGAAATTCATTTAATTTAGTACATTTACCTACAGTAATAACAAGTACTCCTTTCGCGATAGGATCAAGTGTTCCTGTATGTCCTACTTTTTTTATATTTAATTTTTTACTAATAATATTTACTACATCTCTTGAAGTAAAACCTTCATCTTTATTTACTACTATTATTCCATTCATAAGAAAAAGGGTTACCCCTTATGTATTTCTTCAATTATTTGTTCAATATGGTTTCCATATTCTACAGATTCATCATAAACGAACACTAATTTTGGAGTGTGTCTTATTTCTATACGTTCTGATAATTCATGTCTAATAAATGAAGATGCTTCTTCTAATTCTTTAACTAATTCTTTTTTTTCTATATTTACTTGAGATGTAAAATATATTTTTGCATAACTTAAATCATTTGATACATCACAACCTGTAATAGTTATAGTATGCATTAATCTATCACGAGATACGTTATTTAATATATCACTTACTTCTTTTACTATTAAGGATCCTATTCTCTTTAATTTAATTTGATTCATTTTTCACCTGAACTTCTTCATAGGCTTCAAATACATCATTTTCTTTTATATCATTATAACCTTCAATAGTAATACCACATTCAAATCCTGCTTTAACAGAACTTACTTTATCTTTTTCTCTTTGTAAACTTCCTATAATACCATCATATATTATTACGCCATCTCTTATTATTCTAACTTTAGCATCATTTTTAATAATACCTTCTGTTACTTTAACTCCAGCAATTTTACCTACTTTTGAGAATGTAAATATTTTTCTTACAACACATGAACCAATTACTTTTTCTTCATAAACTGGATCAAGTAATCCTTTCATAGCAAGTTCCATTTCTTCTACTAATTTATATATTATTGTATAAAGTCTTAATTCAACACTATATTCTTTTGCAATTTCTTTAGTTTTTGAATTAGGTACGACATTAAATCCAATAACAACAGCATTACTTGCATTTGCAAGTACTATATCAGATTCAGTAATAGCACCTATTCCACTTCTTATTACTTTTACTTTAACGCCTTCTACATCAATTTTTTCTAACGCATTTTTAACAGCTTCTTCACTACCTCTAACATCACATTTTAATACAACATTAATTTCTTTTATACCTGATTGCATTTTTTCAAATAAACTGTCAAAAGAAACAACTTCTTTTTTTACTGCATTTTTAGATTGTACTAATCTTTTTTCTGCTATTTCACGTGCTAATTTTTCTGATTCAAAAGCCATAAATTTATCACCTGCTGAAGGATTTCCATTTAAACCAGTTATTTCAACAGGTGTACTAGGTCCAGCAGATACTATGTTTTCTCCTAAATCATTTTTAAATGTTCTAACTCTTCCATGTGTTGTTCCAACAACTAATGGATCTCCTAAACGTAAAGTACCATTTTGAATTAATAAAGTTGCAACACCACCTAGTGATTTATCTATACGTGATTCTATAACAGTACCTATTGCATATCTATTAGGATTAGCTTTCAATTCTCTTATTTCGCTTATTGCTAGCAAGGTTTCTAATAATTTATCTACACCTTCTCCAGTTTTTGCTGATATCTTAACAAATGGTACACTTCCACCCCATTCTTCTGGAGTAATGTTGTTTTCTGCCATTTCTGTTAAAATCTTCTCTGAATTTGCACCAGGTTTATCTATTTTATTTACAGCAACAACTATTGGCACATTAGCGGCAAGAGCATGATCTATGGCCTCTTTTGTTTGAGGCATTACTCCATCATCTGCAGCAACTATAATAATTACTATATCAGTAATTGATGCACCTCTTGCACGCATTTCAGTAAATGCAGCATGTCCCGGAGTATCTATAAATGTTATTTTATTTCCTTTATAATCAATTTGATATGCTCCAATATGTTGTGTGATTCCACCAAATTCTTTATCAACAACATGAGTATTTCTAATATAATCTAATAAAGATGTTTTACCATGATCTACATGTCCCATAATTGTTATTACAGGAGGACGAGATACTAAATCTTCATCATTATCTACAATTTCATATTCTTCAAAATTAGAAATATCTTGTGTTTCTTCTCTTTTTAAAGTTTTATTATATTCAAGTGCTATAATTTCTGCATTTTCAAAATCAATAACTTGATTTACAGTAATCATCATACCCATTTTAAATAATTTACTAACTAAATCTGTACTACTGACATTTAAAATATTTGCTAAATCATTTAAAGTCATTCCATCTTTATAAAGAATTACATTTTCATCTACTTTTTGTTCTTGTAATTTTTCTTTATTTTTATACATTGCTGATCTTTTCTTTAAATATTCATTTTTATTAGATTCTTGATTAGATTTCTTTTTTAATTTTTGTTTTTTAATACCATCATCTTTATTAGAAACTCTAGAATCTAACATAATATTTTCAACTGCTTCATCAAGTTCATCTACATCATTATAATCCATTTCTGTTTCAGTACTAATTAAATTCATAGTATTATCAAGCATTATAATACCATCATCATCTAAATAATCATCAGCATTTGTTACTTTAATATCTAATTCTTTACATTTGTCTATAATTTCTTGAACTGTATATCCTGATTCTGTAGCATATTCTTTTACTGTCATAAAATACCTTCTTTCTATTTTATTAAATTATCTAATTCATCATATATATTTGTTGGAACATCTATTTCTAATGCTTTACTTAAAATATTTTTATCTCTTGCTATTTTAAATACATCTTTATCTTTTTTCAAATAAACTCCTCTTCCATTAAGTTTACCAGATTCATCAACAAATACATTTCCTTCTTTATTCTTTACAATGCGTATAAGTTCTTTTTTTGGTAAAACTTCTTTTGTTAGTATACAAGTACGCATTGGTATTTTTTTATTCATCTTTATTTCCTTCTTTAGTTATTTCTTCCATAGTTTTAACATTTATTCTAAATTTAGTTAATTTAGAAGCAAGTTTTATATTTATTCCGCCTTTACCTATTGCAAGTCTTTGATTTTCTTCATTAACAACGGCAAGTGCAACTCTTTCCTTTGTATTATCAACAATACTAACTATAACATCTTTTGCAGGACTTAATGCATTTTTAATAAATTCTGCTTCATCACTACTATATAATACTAAGTCAACTTTTTCTCCATTTAGTTCCGCTAAAATTGATGCAATTCTACTTCCTTTTTCACCAATACATGCTCCAATTGGATCAATATTTGGATCTGTTGATGATACAGCAACTTTACTTCTAACTCCTGCTTCTCTTGCAACTGCATGTAATAAAAGTATACCTTCTTTAAATTCTGGAATTATATTTTCAAATAATCTTTTTACAAATCCAAAATGTTTTCTAGTACATAATATTAATGGCCCTTTAGTAGTTTCTTCTACTTTACTTAAGTAAACTCTAACTGAAGAACCCATTACTAATTTTTCACCTGGAATTATTTCTTTTTTAGGAAGTATTCCTCTAGTTCTTCCTAAATCAACATAATAGTTTTTAACGTCTTCCATTGCAAGAGTTCCAACCATTATTTCATCTTGTTTATCAGCAAATTCTGCCATTATACTATTTTTTTCTGCTTCTCTTACTTTTTGTGTTAATACTTGTTTTGCTGTACTTGCTGCAATTCTTCCGAAATCATGTGGTGTTACTTCTTCCTGTATAACATCTCCTACTTTTGCATCAGGATATTTAGATACAATATCTTCTAATAATACTTGAGCATCTTCATTTATTTCTGGCTCTTTCCATTTTGTATTGCCTTCTTCATCTAAATATTCTTCACCATCAATATATTCTTCTACTACAACATAATAAGTATAAACTTTAATTTCTCCAGTATCTCTATTAATATCTACTTTAACATTAGTTTTAGATTTAAAATTCTTTTTATATGCTGTAATTAAAGCTTGTTCCATTGCTTCATATACAATATCTTCACTAATTCCCTTTTCTTCTGTTATATTTTTAACTGCTTTTATAAATTCTTTACCGTCCATAATTAACCTCTTTCCTTACTTGATATATCTAAAATATATTCTTCATCAATTAAATCATATTCATCTAAAATAGGATTTATAATATTAGTCGCTTCTACTATAGTATCTAAATCTATACCATTAATTCTATCTAATACAATATTTAAAAAATTATAATTACCATTCTTTTTATATTCTATTGAATCAATAGTTAAATCTAATTTACTTATAGGTTCACTTATTATTTCTTTAATTTTCTCTATCGTTTTATCCATCTAACCTCCATAAATAAAAGTGGGAAATTCTGCCCACTTAAATCTGTTAAATGTATTATATCACTTTAATTTAGACTTTGTAAAGGGATATTCTAATCATTTTTAACTATTTTATTACTAATATCAATCCAAGATAATTTTTTTACTTTAGTTTTATCACTATTTAAATATATAAAACCATCTTTTTTTACTTCATTTAAAATAATATTAGAAGAAGATAAAATAATATTATCTTTATTATCAGTAATAAAATTCATTTTTGATTTATTAAATGTATTAAACTGTAAATCTAATAATTCTATAAAATTATTATCTATTTTATAAATTAGTTTAATATAGTCTTTATATTTACCAATTAATTTAAATTCTAATTTCTTTAAATCTATATCTTTATTTTCTTTAAATAATTTATATAATCTTTCACATAAATTATATTTTGCTACTTTATAAAATAAACTATTATTTAATAAACGTTTATTAATTAATTCATTATCAAATATAGATATTTCTAATTTAAGTAAAGATTCTAAATATTCTTTTATTTCTAATTTAGATATACTATGTTTTATACTTTCATATAGTTCACTTCTATTATCTAATAATTTGCTATTAGTTAAATCCTTTGTTTCAGAATATACATTTTTATAATTACCAAGAACTTTATCCATACAACTCTCACTTCATAAATCTATTATATATATTTTTTTTCAAATATCAATAATTTGTGTTAAAATTAATTAAGAAAATGGTGATACTTTTGAAAAAATATTATAAATTTGAAATGAATGTTAAAATAATGAGTATTATTTCTATATTACTTGCTATTATATTAATGATTATTTTTTATAAAAATTTAAACTTAGATATGTTATATAGTACTACTAAACAAGCATTTTTTATACTTTTACTTATATTTATATGGTGTATTATTCATGAACTTATACATGCTTTATTTTATTATTTAACAGGTACTAAAAAAGAAAATATTTCTTTTGGTATAGCATTAGAAAAAGGTGTATTTTATTGTCTTACTAATCAAGAAATTAAAAAATCAGGGATACTTATATCATTAATTGCACCATTCTTCTTTATTGGAATAGTTACATTAATTATTGGTTTATTTATAAATTCTTCTATATTAGTATTACTTTCTATATTTAATATTGCTGGTGCTAGTGGAGATTTAATAATGTTTTTTTACTTTTTAAAATTAGATAATTTTTTATATACAGAAATGGGTGATGCTACAAGTTTTGGTATTATTACTAATGAAGATTTATCAAATATTAAACATATTGGATTAAATTTAATTGAAAGTGGCAATTATAAAAAAGATATGTTTAAAGTTAATGTTAAAAAAATAAATATTACTAAACCTAGTTGGATTATATTAATTATAGTTATTATCTTATATATTATTTTACTTATTAAATAAATAATAAAAAATAGATTGAAAAAATATAATTCAATCTTTTTTAACTATTTTGTATATCCATTTTTTAAATTAATTTGTTCTTGTAATTCAGAAAATGAACTATGACAACTTTTTATTGCTTCATTTTTTCTATTAAATGCTTCATTAGTAAAATGACATGAATTTATACAAATTAATTGACAAATTGATAATTTATAGTATAATTCTAATTGCGTACTTATTGGCAGAGTTTAATATATTAATAATGTGTTTATTTCTTGAATCTAGTAGCTTGCTGCCAAAGTGAAAGAATAAATAACACCCTATTAATTATTTTAAACAATAAGCGTAAAATTATAGAAAGGAGAATATTATGTCAAGATATACAGGACCTCAATACAAAAAATCTCGTAGATTAGGTTTTTCTACATTAGAAAATGGTAAAGAATTAGCACGTAGACCATATGCACCTGGTATTCATGGTACATCTAGAAGAAAAAAAGTAAGTGAATATGGTATTCAATTACAAGAAAAACAAAAAGTTAGATTTATGTATGGGTTAAATGAAAAACAATTTAGAAGAACTTTTGATAAAGCTTCTAAAATGAAAGGTATTCATGGTGAAAACTTCTTAAGATTACTTGAAAGTAGAATTGATAATCTAGTATATAGAATGGGACTTTCTACTACAAGACGTGGAGCAAGACAAATTGTTAATCATGGACACATTTTAGTTAATGGTAAAAAAGTTAATATACCAAGCTATACATGTAAACCTGGAGATGTTATTAGTGTTAAGGAATCAAGTCAAGAACATAAGGCTATAAAACAAACATTAGAATTAAATATTAAACCAGCACCATTTGTTGAATTTGATAGCAAAAAACTTACTGGTACTTACGTAAGATATCCAGAAAGAAATGAACTTAACGCTGAAATTAATGAATCTCTTATTGTTGAATTCTATAATAGATAGTAAAACGCCACTTAATTGTGACGTTTTTATATATTTTAAATAATTTATTTTATGATGTATGGATTTTCTTTAGTACCATTACCTTGTATTAATTCTATATTTGGAATTAGTACTATGGATGGTCTCATATTCATACCATAATTAGCAACTCCATCAACACGCATTTTTGTATATGCAGAAATCATATAATCGTCCGATATATTATGTCCACCAGGTCCAAATGTCCATGACCACAATCGATTTGATAAATAACTATGTAAATTTTCTTCATTTATACTAATACCTGCCAATGCCATTTCATCTGCTGTTAATAAACCTACATAATCTAATACTGGATTTTTTGTATCTATTAAACTTGTAGTTGTATAAATTCTTATCCTTGCAGGAAAATCACCCTCTCCATTTGTATCGCCTATATACCATGTATTATATTTTATAATACTTTGAAACTCATCTTTTAATGTGAGTTTATTATTTGATGGATAAGTCATCTCAATATTCTCTGTAAATTTTTCATTAAACCATTTTTGTAATTTTGCTCTTATACAAGCTTCTTTATCATCAATACAATTTTGATAATCAAATCTAGGATTATTGTTTTCATCATTTTTATAACCATAACTAGCTTTTCCAATAAATGCATTTTCTCCTCCTGTTGCCGTTTCGCATGTCTGGGCTTTATCTTCTAATATTAATTTAATACTTCCATCGCCTTCTATTCTAACAATCCTCCAACACATTTCATTAAAGTTTA
>CANRDR010000043.1 GCA_947629425.1 uncultured Bacilli bacterium
TTTATAATTTTTTCATATTTACTATAAATAAAATTTTTAAATTTATCTATCATATTATTATTTAATAAATCTATATATAAATCATGAGATTCATTAAAATTATCCATAATTATTTTAGATAATAATCCTTCAGTTTCTAATATAGTAGGAAATAGTTTCTTACATAAATGAGACATATTTTCTCCATATTTTTTCTTTATTATTTTTAAATCATCAATCATATAATCACTTACATTTCTATATAAATTATATAATAATTAGTTTATTTATAATAATTATTTAATTTTATTTGACAAATATTTAACATAAACTACAATCAATTATTTTTTCAATATTAAACTTTTCTTTTTTTTATTTTTATTTAATAAATTTTGTATATATTGATTATTTATAAAACAAAAACATGAAATAGCAGAAAATGGAATATGAAACTCTTTTACGCTTATATTATATCTAAAACAACTGATTCCCATCTCTTTTAATTTTGGCAATTTTATTTTTTCTATGGTTTTATTATTTTCAAAACAAGAATGTCCCATTTTCTTTAATTTTGGCAAATATATATTTTTTAATTCTACACAATCTGCGAAACAAAAAGCATCTACATACATTAAATTAGGTAAAAATATATCACATGTGATTTTAGCATTTTCAAAACATGAATAACCAATTTCTTTTAATTTTGGAGCATTAAATTTACTTATTATTTTGCATTGTTCAAAACACAAATTTCCAATTCTTTTTAAATTTTTTAAATCTATTTCTTCAATATTATTATAAATAAAACTTTCTTTACATATTTCTTCTACAAGTGGTGCATTTAATATTTTTAAATTTTTTGTTTTTATACAACAATGTTCACCAATAAACTCTACATTTGGTATATTAAGTTCTATTAAAGTAGTATTTTTCCATAAAAACCAATTATTCAATTTTGTTATTTTATTATTAGTATATTTTATTATTCTATTTAATTTATCTAATTCTATTTCTATATCATTGTTATCTTTTGTTTTTATTTTTATTGCTTTTCCATTTTCTATATTTTTTATTTCTATTTTGTCTATATTAGTAATTGTTTCTACAAATGAATCTTCATTAATTCTATCATATAACATTATTTTTTTATTTACTAAATTTAATATATAATAATCTAGTATTATATATTTTTCTTTTTCATACTGTTTAACATTAAAGTTATCTATTATTATATTATTTGGACAATAGTATACATTATTTATTTCGTAATTATATTTATAATATTTTCCATCATTGGCTATTACATAATCATCTATTTCAAAATCATTATTTACATATAATTGTTTTATTCCATAATATTTTTCAAAACTATCAGTTAATCCTTCTATTATATTATCTAAATTATTTTTAAATGTTGCATCTGGATTATTAACAGTATGATTATATCTATTTTTTATTGATAATGTATCTGTTCCATCTTTTGTAAATTGTATACTTATTACACTTGTTCCGTATTCGTCTTCTCTTTTTGGCTCTTTAAAATTCTCTCTTTTTATTTCATCTACATTTTTCTTTACTGCAAAAAATACTCTACATCTTTTTAATCGATCTTTATCACCAAATGTACATAATTCTTCTCCTACAGCATAATATTTTCTAAATTTTTCTATATCACTTTCTGTAGTACATTCTACTAAATTATATCCTGCAAAATTAAGAAGTTCTTCTGGAGTTTTAGTTATTTTTTCTAAGTCTTTTTCTTTTTTTGGTTTATTTATAATTTTTTCATATTTACTATAAATAAAATTTTTAAATTTATCTATCATATTATTATTTAATAAATCTATATACAAATCATGTGATTCATTAAAATTATCTAACATTAGTTTAGATAAAACACCATTTTGTTCTAATATTGTAGGAAATAATTCTCTACATAAATGAGACATTTTTTCTCCATATTTTTTCTTTATTATTTTTAAATCATCAACCATTATATTTTTCCCTCTTGGTTTGATATTATAAAACTAATTTAATAATAAGACAATAATAATTTAATTAGTTTCGTTTATATCTTTTTTAAAATTTGCAAAGTTATGAATAAAAAATTTACCATTAACAAATTTTACATATTTATTAGTCCCTATCATTTTTATTCTATTATCATTAATAAAAATTACATTTTCTTCTGGTAAATACAATAATTTATTATTTTTAGAAAATTGTTTTAAATAATCTACATTATTTTTAAAATTTGATTTTTTAAAATGACACAATATTGAATAGTTTTTTAAAAAATTTAATCCATCACAATTTTTAATTTTTACAATATTTTTATCACTTAACAAACATGAATTAATATTTTTGCCAAAAATTATAGCACCTGCACTACTACCAAAAATAATACCATCTTTTTTTAAATAATCTTTTATTTTTTTTAGATTTTCGTTTTGTCTTAATTCATTTAAAAGTTTAAAAGTATTTCCACCTCCAATAAACAAAGCACTATAATCATTAAAATTTTTTTCAGATAGTTCTTTTGATGAAGATATCATTTCAAATGAATTAATTCCAATATATTTTATTTCTTGAGAAAACCATTTTTTACAGCTTGTGTATTTTGTTTCATTCATTGCTAAAGGAATATATAAAATAGGTTTATTTTTATTAGCAATTACAGATTTAAATTTTTTTAATGCAAACATTATTTGTTTATTTGAACCACCACCACATAAAAATAATTTTATAATTATCACCTACTTTATTAATTTTTTTATTTTTTCTTGAGAAACCCCTGAAGAAAGTATTCTTTTTTTAAATTCATCTCTAGAAATGTTAATATTAATTCCTGATAAATTTTTATAGCCTTCATTACATAATAAATCTAAAATATATCGATTTCCATTTCTTGTTAATTCATTTAAAATTAATGTTTTATTATTAAAATTCTTTACCTGCCATAAATTCCAATAAGTTATACATTCTTCTAAATATTTTAATTCTTGAATATTTAAATTTCTGCCATTTAATATATTAATTATTTTTTTTGATAGAAGTCTTACTCTATATCCAGCGTTTTTATTAGATGGTTTTATATCATTAACCGCTAATAATGCTAACGCAGATAAATAAGCTTTAATTTTAATATCTATATTATCAAATTCAGAGAATAAATCATAATATGATTTTTTATTAATTTTCCATCTAAGTCTTTCTAATCCAAACCCTAAATCACTCATTGTTTCTATATTGATATTTTTATTATCTTTTTTAATTTTAGTAAAAAAAGTTGTATCACCAATTTCTAATCCATCATAATAATGAAAAATTCTTTTCCCAAGCAAACTTAAATCATTCCATTTTGTTTCATACATATCTGTTTTTGTTGATATATATTTTTTTTCAAGTCCTATTTCAAAAAATAATTCATACCAATCTTTAATCATATTAAAATGTTCTTTTTCTGAACTATTAAAAGTAGCGGTTGTAATGTTTGTAAAAGCTACAGATGAACCTTCTTCTATGTTTTCTAAATACTGTGTTCTTAAAACAGGTTGTGCAATATATATTTTTTCACAATTATTAATATGATTTTCTCTTGCTTGTTTTAATAATGGCTGGATTCCTGCAGATACAAAAACAGTATCATTATTATTTATAATTGAAAATGGTATAAAACAATTATAATTTTTTTCTGAAAAAAATTTTTTAATAAAGGCCGGATATAATATATTTTTTCCCACTTTTTCCTCCTAATAACTATTTAGTTTTATTTCTCCATTAATTATCTTTTTTGTAATATTATTATGATTATTTATTATTTCTTTTATCATATTATCTATTTCTTTAATTTCAATATCCGATAATTTTCTATTAAGTTCTACACTTATATTCCAAGGATTATTAATATCATCTCCCATTTTAGATGTACAATAAACTGTATTTTCTACTTTATATTTTTCATATATTTTCTGACTTATAATATTTCCTATTGCACTAAATAGTTTTCCGGTATGATAAACAGGATTTTTTCCACAAGCAGCTTCCATACTAAAATTTCTAGTAAATGGTATAACTCCTCTAGTTCTATTGCCTCTACCTACTGCTCCCTCATCACCACTTTCGATAGCACTTCCCGTTAATGTCATATATAAATCATTTTTTTCATAATTATCTCTAGTATTCAAATAAATTGTAATATCACTTCTTTTAAATATTTTCTTTGTCTCTTTTTCAATATCGTTTTTAATTATATTTATTTTTTCTTGATAATCTTGTAAATTTTTAACATATCTAGATATTAACGGAACGCAACTGGTTATTTCTATTTTTTTATCTTTTCTTATTCCCATTACTTTTATATCATTTCCAACCCAAGGTTTTTCTTTTTTATAGACATTTGAATTTAAAAATTGTTCTATATTTAACACTAATGTTTCTAGTTTGCTCATTGGAAAATAACTAACAGTAGTTGAAGTATCATTACATCTATTATTGTTATTATGTCTTATTGCATCCTCTTTATCAACTACTTCAAAAAAATTTTTTCTTTCATTATTAGTGGTATTGTCATCATTATAAACTACTCCTGGTCCTTCATTATGATGAGTATTGTCAATAATTATTAAGTCTTTATCAAGATCTAACATAGGGAATAATTCTTTAAAATAACTTTTAATGGTTTTATTTACTATTTCCATATAATCTATTTTTCTATTATTATATCTATCTGTAAATCTTCCATTCACTAAAATTTTTATTGGCTCTATCATTTTTCCACCACTAAATTTAACCTTTGACCCTCCTCCTAAAACCGACAATTTATCAATCATATGACGTAAAATTACTCCATATTTATCCATACAATACTTTGAATAATTAGCTGAAATTTTTTCAGCCAATGTATCACAAATATTATCTGGGTGTCCTTTTCCTTTAGTTTCAACAACTTCAAATTTTTGATTATTAATATTTGCTTTATGATTTACATAAATAAATGTTTCCATATTTTTTCTCCTTTATTTTCTCTTTTTTTCTAAATTATTCATATGCAAAAAAATGTTAAATTATATTTAATATTAATTAATTATTCCTTTCTTAAACAAGAATTATAAATTAATTTAATTAATAATGCAAGTAAATTATTTATCAATATATTCTTCTACTTCTTTAATAGTATTTGTAAAATTATCAAAATCTACATTAAACCATTTTATATTCATTTGATTATTAAACCATGTATACTGTCTTTTAGCATAATTTCTACTACGTTTTTTTATTAATTCTATAGCATCATCTAATGTAATTAATCCATCAAAATAATCATATAATTCTTTATAACCTATACCAGTTGCTATCGCTTTACTTCTAATTTTTTTATCATATAATGATTTAACTTCATCTATTAAACCATCATTAATCATTTTATCTACTCTTTTATTAATTCTATCATATAAAATATTTCTATCAGTAGTTAAACCTATAAATATACAATCATATAATAAAGTATCTTTATCTTTATTAGTTTCTTTTCTATTTAAAAATCTAATCATTCTTTTTCTATTATTAATATGTATATTAGAATCTTTATCTTTTTTTAATACTAATTTATATAATTCTTCATTAGATAAATTATCATAAGTATTAATAAATTCATCATTAGTAAATATATAATTATATAGACCTGCTTTTATATATAAACCAGTACCTCCTACTATAATAATATTTTTATCTTTATTATTATCTAATATATTTCTTAAATCTTTTTGATAATCATATACAGTATACATTTCAGTTGGATCTTTAATATCAAATAATTTATGTTCAATACCACATTTTTCTTCTTCTGTTACTTTAGCAGTACCTATATTTAAATCTTTATATACTTGCATACTATCTGCATTTACAATAAAAGCATTATATTTTTTAGCAAGTTCTATACTTAAACGTGTTTTACCAACACCAGTTGGTCCTACTATACAAAGTATCATATTACACCTCATAAGTATTTTAATATAATAGATTATTTAATATAAGACTTGACTTTTTTTTAAAAAAGTTTATAATAATAGGTTCATGAAAGGGGAATATAATGAACAATTATTTAAATAACATAATTGATAAAATATTCTTAGAATATAATATACAAGATGAGAAGTTTAAATTTAATTTTTATATATTTTTAGATTGGATGTATGGAAAAATTAAAGAAGCAGAAATATCTTTATTAAGAAATGAAAATAATGAAATAAATAATTATAATGAATATTTTATTTCAGTATTTAGCCACGATTATAAATTTAATTTTAATTTTTTATTAAATGATTTTGCAACTATTTATAATGGTAGTACAGCATATGAAATTAAAAGTACTTTTAAAGAAATAATTAAAAAATGTTTGAATTTATGTGGATTTGATTATTTAAAAATAAGTGAAATTGATGGTACTATAATTTTTAAAGTAGATTTATATTCTAGAATTGGTAAAATAAAAGATAAATATTATTATAATGATATAAGAAATTTTAAATTACAACATCGAGAAGGTTACCAATCTTATTTAAAAAAATTAGATTTTATTAATTATTGTATAGAAAAATTAGAAAATTGGGGAAATTTAGATAATCCTAATCAAATGCAAGTAAATAGTATTACATTATCTTTAAAAGATAGAACTTATAATCCATATTCATTATAAAAAACATTAGAATTTTTATCTAATGCTTTTATTTTACTACTATATTTACAATACGTCTTTTAATTACTATAGTTTTTATTATTTCTTTTCCTTCAATATGTTTTTTAACATTTTCTTGATTTTTACTTAAATTAATTACTTCATCATCAGACATATCATTAGTTACTTTTATACTTCCTCTTAGTTTACCATTAACTTGTACACCAATTTCTATTGTATCATCTATTGTTTTTTCTTCATCGTATTTTGGCCAACTAGATTTTACTATAGGAGTATTACCTATCATTTCATTTAATTCTTCTGTTACATGTGGTGCAATTGGATTTAATAAAGTTAATAGTATTCTATAATCTTCTTTAGTAATTTTTTCTTGTTCTAAATATGTATTAGTTAAAATCATTAATGTAGATACAATAGTATTATAAGACATATTATCATAATCTAATTCTATTTTTTTAATAGATTTGTTAATTATTTTTTCTAAAGATTTGCTTATTTCATTGCCATCTACTACTTTATCTTTAAGTTTTATTACTTTATCTATAAAACGTTTACATCCTTTTAATGTTTCTGTACTCCATGGAGCATCTTGTTCATAGTCTCCCATAAACATTTCATAAGTTCTTAAAACATCTGCTCCATATTCTTTTATTATATCATCTGGATTTATTACATTTCCTTTAGATTTACTCATTTTTTCATTGTTAGAACCTAGTACCATTCCATGACTAACTCTTACATCAATCATTTCTTTATTAGGTACAAGTCCAATATTGTATAAAAATTGTACCCAGAATCTTGCATATAAAAGATGTCTTGCAGTATGTTCCATTCCACCATTATACCAATTTACTTTATTCCAATATTTCATAGCAGACATGCTAGCAAACTCATGAGTATTTTTAGGATCCATAAATCTTAAGAAATACCAACTTGATCCTGCCCAGTTAGGCATAGTATCTGTTTCTCTTTTTGCAGGACCGTTACATTTTGGACATTTAGTATTAACCCAATCACTTATATTTGCTAGTGGACTTTCTCCATCTTCAGTTGGTTCATAATTAGCAACATCAGGTAATAATAATGGTAAATCTTTTTCATCCATTGCAACCCATCCACATTTATCACAATGTATCATTGGAATTGGTTCTCCCCAGAATCTCTGACGTGAAAATATCCAATCTCTCATTTTATAATTATTTACTTTTCTAGCGATACCCATATTAATTAGTTTTTCTGTTATTTTTTCTTTAGCCTCTTCTACAGTTAACCCATTAAATTCTTCTGAATTAATTAACTTAGCACCAGTATTTAAATAATCTTGTTTTTCAAATGCAGAAGAAGTTGTATCTTTTCCTTCTATTACTTGTATCATTTCAATATTATGAGCCTTTGCATATTCAAAATCTCTTTGGTCATGACTTGGTACTGCCATTACGGCACCTGTTCCATAGTCACCCAATACGAAATCTCCTAAGAATATAGGAACTCTTTTTTTAGTTATTGGATGTATTGCTTCAATACCTTCTAAAATACAACCAGTCTTACCTTTATTTAATTCAGTTCTATCCATATTAGATTTCTTTTTAGTTTCTTCTATATAATTTAAAACTTCTTCTTTATTTTTAACACGAGGTAATAATTCTTTTATTAGTTTTCCATCAGGTGCTATTACAAAAAACGTAATTCCATATATAGTTTCTATACAAGTAGTAAATACAGAAAATTTACCACCATCTACTATATCAACATCTAATTCAACTCCAGTAGATTTACCTATCCAATTGATTTGCCCTAATTTAACTTTTGGTGCAAAATGTGTATCATCTAATCCTTTTAATAAATCTTCTGAATATTCACTCATTTTTAACATCCATTGTGATTTTTCTTTTTGAATAACTTGTTCACCACAACGTTCACATACTCCACCTGCAGCATCTTCATTTGATAAAACGCTTTTACAGTTTGGACACCAATTTACAGGAACTTTTTCTTTATAAGCCATTCCATGTTTATAAAACTCTAAAAATTGCCATTGTGTCCATTTATAATATTCTGGATCAGTTGTTGAAAATTCTCTATCCCAATCAAATGAGAACCCTAAAGACATCATTTGATTTTTAAATGTTTTTATATTTTCTTTTACTGCATCTTTAGGATGTATATGATTTTTTATTGCATATTGTTCTGCAGGTGCTCCAAATGCATCCCATCCCATAGGATATAATACGTTATAACCTTTTAAACGCATCATTCTTGCCTTAGCATCTTGTGCTGTATAACTTCTAACATGACCTACATGTAAACCAGATCCTGATGGATATGGAAACTCTACTAAAATATAATATGGTTCTTTATCACTACCAGTAACTGCTTCAAAACTTTTATTATCTAACCAATATTTTTGCCATTTCTTTTCTATTTCATTAAAATTCATTTTCTTTTTCCTCTTTTCTTTATAATTATTCTTCCAATTATTTCATAAAAACTATATATTAATGCCATAAGCATTACAAAACCTATTAAGAGTACAATTATGTAATTAGTTTTTATCATACTAACTAAAGTACCTGTTAAACTAATAATTAAAGGATCAACTATACAAATTACTAAGCCAATTTTTTTAATATTTAATGATTTTGGTTCTATATTAAATCTTATTTTTAAAAATTCTAATTGAACACATTTATATATACTATTTTTTTTAATACCAATTTTATAAAAAAATATAATATATATAATAAATAATACTAAAAAACTTCCAAAAAATAATATTATACTTTGCATATTACCTCCTAAATAAAAAGATTCCATCCAAAGGACGAAATCACGTGGTACCACCTTATTTTATACTCTTAATCTTTAAAGGAATTATCCTTACACATCCAAAAGCAAGTTCATAAATTATTTTTATTAGTTTACACCTACCACTAACTCTCTTAAAAAAATATATTTACTAATACTCTTTTTTCATCTGCTTAATGGTATTATAAATTAAAATGAAATTATTATCAAGTGTTAATTTTATTAATTATTTTAAAATTTAAACTCTGTATGGATTTTCTTTTGTTCCATCTCCACTTATTAATTCTATGTTTGGATTTAACACTATAGATGGTACTACACTATAAGTGTCAATAATACCTAAGCCATTGTTAGAGGATAATCTACCACCATTAACATTAAAATAATATGCATAATCTTTATAAGAACAATTATTATTATAACAACCATAACCAAAACTACTTACAGTTAATAACCAATATGCATATTCGAAAGTAGTATTACAAAGGTAGAAAGCAGTATTTTGTGTATTAGTTAATCCTCCTGCAAATACAACTTCATCTGCTGTTAATAATCCAATATTGCTTTTAAATGTATATTTTAAATTTGATTTTAATGTTGGAGTTTTTTTTATTTCTAATCTTACTTTACTTTCGTAATAATATGGAGTTGTAGATGAAGTTAATAATCCTGTTGTTGTGTCATATTTAGTTTCATTATCTCCTAAATTCCATGTATCAATCTTTATTTTATTTAGTATATTTTCTGAATCAAAATTTGTATTAAACCAATCTGTAATTATTTTATATGTGCTATTCCATGGAGACGTCTGTTTACCATTTAAAAAATTAGCCTTATATGGATTTTCTTCTGTTCCATCTCCAGTATATCCAAAACTTGCAAAATCTATTCTTGTATTTTCTCCCCCTGTTGCTGTTTCACAAGATTGTGTTTTATCTTCTAATATTAATTTAATACTTCCATCGCCTTCTATTCTAACAATCCTCCAACACATTTCATTAAAGTTTA
>CANRDR010000044.1 GCA_947629425.1 uncultured Bacilli bacterium
ATTAACTAACACATGCCATTTTGCTACTTTAGGATTTATATTTGATTCACCTATGCTTTGATATTTTGCAAATGTAAAACCAATTATTCCTATTACTACTATCAATAATATTACTGCTACCATTATTAGTATTTTCTTATTTTTCATATAAACCTCATTTCCATATAAAAAAATTATATAAGTATAACCCCCCCCATACGAACAAATGTTTCTATGAGAGAGATTGGTTATATAATTATTCTCTTCGTATATAATTTTTAATCTTTTGAGTACTTTCTTACTCTATTTACATTATACTTTATAATTTAATTACTCGCAAGTACATTTAAAAAAAATAATTTGCACATTTAACAAATTATTCTTTATTATTTTTTTTAAATCTATTATTTAGTTCTTTATTCATATTTACTTGTCTATAACCTTTAAATGCATCAAAAATAATTGTTTCTATTTCTTCATCTGATAATTCTGAATTAGTTGTAGCCATCATTGATGCTATACCATGTATTATTAGCCATGTATTTATATATATTTGTTTAGAGGCATCATAACTTAATCCAGTAGATTTTTGAATCATTTCAGCATATATTTTTCCTTGTTCATTCTCTGCCATATCTAATATATTATTATATTTAGATACATTTGACATAAACAAGAATTTAAATAAATTCTTTTCTTTTCTTGCAAATCTTATATAAGATAAACCTACTCCAATAAAAGGAACTTGATGTGTTTGTTCTTTATTAATAAATTTTTGATGAATTTCATATACTACATCATATACTTTATCTTTTAATTCATCCATATTTTTAAATATTCTAAATATTGGTTGTGTAGAACATCCTACAGTTTTAGCAAGATTTCGTGCAGATAATTCTTCTATTCCATTATTTCTAATTATTTTAACTGCTCCATTTATTAAAGTTTCTTCTTTAATTATTGCTTTAGCACTCAAAACAATCACTCCCCTTTAAAATAACAAGTGTTATTACATATTAATAATAACATATTATTTTAAAAAAAGAAACCTATTATTTTAATTTATAAGTTTTTTCTAATATTTTATCATTTTCATTTAAATAAGATTTTATTTTCTTTAATGTATTTCTTAACAATCTTGATAAATATGACTGTGATACATTTAATATATCTGCAATTTCTTGTTGAGATAAATTTTTATTATTAAAGCCATAATATGATTTAATTATAAATTTTTCTTTTAATGATAATTTATTTTTTATAATTTCATTTAATTCATAATATAATTCATTATCAATATATTTTTCTTCTGGTAAATTTAAACAATATATAATATCTTCATCATCAATTAATTTGTTTGCTTTCATAATTTTATTATATTTATTTAAATACATTAATATTTCGTTTTTTATACAATGAGTTGCATATGTTGAAAATAATACATTTTTATCTATATTAAATGTATCTACTGCTTTTATTAATCCAATACATCCTACTTGGAATAAATCATCTGCATCGTAATTATATGTATCAAAATAGTTTTCTATTGTTTTAATTATTAAAAATAAATTATGAGAAATTATTTTATTTCTATAAATTGTTTGTTCTTTATTTAATAAAACTAAATAATCATATAAAGTTTCATTATCTAATGGTTTAGGCAAATTATGTATATGATATTTATATTTCATAATATTTACTCCTTCTAATTTATCCCCTTTAAACAAAGTACAATCTATAATAAAATTTTTTTAAAATGATGTCAACAAAAAATAATTAGCACTTTAGGTTGACAAGTGCTAATTATTGAGTATAATATATGTTGAAAGGACTGATTTTATGGAACAAAATCCTTATGAAGAAAATTTAGTAAAACCATTAGAAAAATATGGTAGAGATATAGTATCTTTAGCACAAGATGGTAAAATTGAACCTGTTATAGGTAGAGATGATGAAATAAGAAATATTACTAGAGTACTATCAAGAAAAACTAAAAATAATCCTGTATTAATTGGAGAACCTGGTGTTGGTAAAACTGCAATAGTTGAGGGTTTAGCATTAAGAATTGTAAAAGGTGATGTACCTAATAGTTTAAAAGATAAACATATTTGGGAACTTGATATGGGTGCACTAGTTGCAGGAGCAAAATACAGAGGTGAATTTGAAGAAAGATTAAAAGCAGTATTAAAAGAAATTAAAGATTCAGATGGAGAAATAATTTTATTTATAGATGAAATACATATGATTGTTGGAGCAGGTGCTCTAGAAGGTGCAATGGATGCTGGAAATATGTTAAAACCTATGCTTGCAAGAGGAGAAATACATTGTATTGGTGCAACAACATTAAATGAATATAGAAAATATATTGAAAAAGATGGTGCACTAGAAAGAAGATTTCAAAAAATTCAAGTTAATGAACCAACTGTATTAGATACAATTACAATACTACGTGGTTTAAAAAGTAGATTTGAAGTATATCATGGCGTAACAATTAAAGATAAAGCATTAGTTGCTGCTGCTACTCTTTCTGATAGATATATAACAAGTAGATTTTTACCTGATAAAGCGATTGACTTAGTAGATGAAGCATGCGCTACTATAAAAGTACAAATGGAATCCGTTCCAACTGAACTTGATACATTATCTAGAAAAATAATGCAATTAGAAGTAGAAAAACAAGCATTAAAACATGAAAAAGATGAACTAAGCAAAAGACGTGTAGAAGAAATAAATAATAAACTTATAGAACTTAAAGAACAAGAAAATATCTTACGTAATGATTGGGAAGAAGAAAAACATATTAATGACAAAATAAGTAAGAAAAAAGAAGAGATACAAAAAAACACTTATGAATTAGAAGTTGCAGAATCCAAATATGATTTAGAAACTGCTGCTAAAATTAGACATGGTATACTTCCTAAATTAAGACAAGAATTAGAAGAGTTAAATAATTCTAATAAAAGAAATATTTTAAGTGATGTTGTTGATGATGAATCAATTGCAAAAATAATTTCTAAATGGACTAACATTCCTATTAGCAAACTCGTTGGTGGAGAAAAAGAAAAATTAATAAATTTATATGACAATATGAAAAAAAGAGTTAAAGGACAAGATGAAGCATTACATTTAGTTAGTGAAGCAATAAAAAGGGCTCGTGCTGGAATTAAAGATCCTAATCGTCCAATTGGTTCATTTATGTTTTTAGGCCCTACTGGTGTTGGAAAAACTGAAGTAGCAAGAACTCTAGCATATGAGTTATTTGATGATGAAAAACATATGATAAGAATTGATATGAGCGAATATATGGAGTCTCACTCAGTTGCAAGATTAATTGGTGCTCCCCCAGGATATGTGGGATATGATGAAGGTGGACAACTTACCGAAGCAGTAAGAAGAAATCCTTATAGTATTGTATTATTTGATGAAATTGAAAAAGCACATAAAGATGTATTTAATATATTGCTTCAAATATTAGATGATGGAAGAATTACTGATGGACAAGGAAGAACTGTAGATTTTAAGAATACTATAATTATTATGACATCTAATTTAGGTAGTGAATATATTTTAAATAATGATACTGATTCACAAGAAAAAATAGATTTATGTGTTAAATCTACATTTAAACCAGAATTCATAAATAGAATTGATGAAATAATTACATTTAAATCTTTAACTAAAGAAGTAGTCTATGAAATATTAAATAATATAATTAAAAATATTGAATTAAGATTACGTGATAAACAATTAACTTTATCTTTAACTGATAAGGCTAAAGATTATATAATAGAAAATAGTTTTGATGAAAATTACGGTGCAAGACCTATTAAAAGATATGTTTCTAGAAATATAGAAAGTTTAATTGCAAATGCTTTAATTAATGATGAAATTGTATTTGGTAGCAATATAAATATAGATGTAGATAATAATAAATTTTATATAAAATAAAAATATTGATTTTTGCTCAATATTTTTTATTTTCTTATTTCATTTAGTGTATTCCAAATTACTCCAATACCAAATACCATAACTAAGAAATAAAGTACTCCTCCAACAAATGGTATTAATCTTACTAAGTATAATGCTAATAATCCAAATACTACTAACATATATCCATTTAAGTTTTTATTTAGATATTTTTTATCTATATAATTTGCAATATAATAAACACCAAATATTGTACTAATATAAACTATTATTCCATATATTAATCCTGCGATAACACCAACTGATACAAATAATCCTGTAAGCATTAACATAAATGCTATTATAGGCCCGCCAATTAAAACTAATAAACCTTTTCCAAATGTAGATAAAACACTTTTAGAATCAATTTCTTTCTTAACAGTTTTCTTAAATAGTTTTTCAAGTAATGCAATTAATATTACTGCAACTATTGCAATATGAATATATGAGTTAATTAAACCTGCTATATAATCTTTAAAAGTGTAAGTATTATTGTTTTTATTTTCATATTTTTTAGTTTTTATATCTTTAGAAACACCTTTAATAGAAGCATCATCATTATATTTTAAAGTACCTAATATTTTAGCATCAGTTACATTAATATTAGTTGAATTAACTACTACATTGCCATTAAATGTACCGTTTAAAGTAACTTCTTCTCCCATTAAATAAATATTTCTATCAATATTTCCTTCAATATTAACTTCGCCACCTGCAATATAAACGTCTCTTTCTAATTTTGCATCTTTCTTAATATTTATAATACTTCCTGCAATAAATGAATCATTTTCAACAACTCCTGTTATATTAACTTCATTTCCCGCTAAAAATAAATATTCGGAATTTCCATCAAAATTTACAATATTACCAGCAACAAAACCAATCCCTTTTATTGCACTTTCGATATTAACAGTATTACCTGCTAAAAATGCTGTTCCATCTAAGTCATCTTTTACTTTAAGTTTATCATCGGCTTGAAATAAATCTTTTATATAGCTTTTTGCAAAAACTACAGTAGAAAATAAACTAAATGCAATAGCAAAAACAAATGCAATTTTTAAAATCTTTTTCAAAATCTCATCTCCTTAAATATAATATTGCACAAAATATCAAAAAATGCAATCATTACTTGAAAAAAATTAATAGTTTAATTATAATAATTATAGGTGATAGTATGAAAGATGAAAAAGTAAAAAAAACTACTAATAAAACTACATCAAGTAAGAAAACTACAAAAACTAATCAAAGTAAAACTACTCAAAGTAAACCTAAACAAACTAAAGCAAATCAAACTAAAACTAGCCAAAATAAAACTAAACAAACTAGTAATAAAACAACAAAAAATAATACAACTAAAACAAAAACAAATAAAAATGTACAAAATACAACAAAGAATGATAATGTTAAAAATTTAGAAACAAAAGAAACTATTATATTAGAAAATACTAAAGAAGAAGTAAATAATAACTTAGAAAGTAATAAAGAAATAAATATTGAGAATACTAATAAAGAAGTAAAAGTTGAAAAAGTTAATGTTTCTAAAATAGAAGATGCAAAATTTAGTAAGAAAAAGAGAAATAATAAACTATTATTAGTTGGCTTATTTTTATCAGTATTAGGTATTATTGCATTAATATTATCTATAATTGCTAATAGATTAATAGATAGACAATTCCTAAGTGATTCATCTGTATTAGTAATGATTATAATAAGTATAATAATAGAATTATTTGGTGCATTTATAATTATAAACGAAACATAAAATACTTTTATAATAAAGAGGTATAGTAGTATGAAAAGAAAAAAAATAGTGTTATGTTCTATAGGAATTTTTTTAATAATATTATCTGCTGTATCTTTTTTTGTTTTTGGTAAAAAAAAGATATATTTAACTTTAAATGGTACTAATACTGTTGAAGTTAATTATGATGAAACTTATAAAGAAGATGGTTTTAAAGCAGAATATTGTAATAAATATATGAAAATATTTTGTAAAGATATAACTGATAAAGTAAAAGTAGAAACAGAAAAAGTTAGCAATAAAAAAGATAATATAACATATGATATACAATATAATAATGAAGAAGAAATAAAAAATAGAGTAATAGAATATAAAGATTTAGAAGAACCAGTAATTACTTTAGTAGATAATAATACATTTACTTGTCCTAATAAAGATTATGTTGAAGAAGGATATAGTGCTATAGATAATGTAGATGGTGATATTACAGATAAGGTAATTGTTACAAAGGAAAATGATAAAGTAATTTATAGTGTAGAAGATTCAAGTGGTAATAAAAAAGTTGTTATAAGAGAAATTAAATATAAAGATACAACTCCTCCTAATATATCATTATCTGGCGGTGAAAATACTTATGTTTATATAAATCAAAACTATAATGAATTAGGTTATAATGTATCAGATAATTGTGATGAGAATGTTTTTGTTACAACTGATTCTAATATAGATACTTCTAAGACAGGAAATTATGAAATAACTTATAATGCAATTGATTCTAGTGGAAATAAAAAATCAGTAAAAAGAAAAGTTACAGTATATGATGATACTAGTCAAATACCAAAAAATGGAAGAATAGTTTATATTACATTTGATGATGGACCGGGGCCTTATACAAAGCAAATACTTGATATATTAGATAGATATAATATAAAAGTTACATTTTTTGTAACACATCAATTTTCTAATTATGAATATTTAATTAAAGAAGAATATGAAAAAGGACATGCTATTGCTGTACATACATATACTCATAGATATGAAAATGTTTATAGTTCAGTAGATAGTTATATTAATGATTTTAATATGATGAATGATGTTATATTTAATCAAACAGGTATACGCACTAAATTATTTAGATTTCCTGGTGGAAGTAGCAATAAAATAAAATCTGCTGCAAAAGGTGTCGTTACAGAAATAGCAAATAAAATGACAGAATTAGGTTATACTTATTTTGATTGGAATGTTGATAGCAATGATGTTTCATCTAAATCAAGTACAACTATTTATAATAATGTTGTAAAAGGAATAAATGCTAATAAAAATTCAGTAGTATTAATGCATGATATAAATAAATTAAATATTGAAAGTATTGAAATGATAATAAATTATGGTTTAAATAATGGATTTACATTTTTACCTTTAACAGAATCATCACCTACAGCACATCATCATATAAATAATTAAAGGAGTCGATTATGATAGTTTTAAATATTATATTTTATATATTTGGTATAATTATACCTAGTGTAATAATTTTATTAAGTGTATTTGTATATAAAAAAAATATTAAAAGAAATACACTTATTTCAGTTATAATTTTTCTATTATTTTATATTTTAAAAGTAGGAGGTTATAATTTAATGTTTAAAAATAAAGTTACTAAAGATAATGATAATGTAGCTAAAGAAACAATAAATACTAACACAGAAGAAAATAATGAAGAAAGTATTGAAGAAGAAAATATAGAAAATAGTAATGAAAATGATGTAAAAGAAAATATAGAAGATAATAAAAGTAATAACAATACAAATAATAATAGTTCTAATAATAATACAAGTAACAAAAACAATAATGAAGTAACTACAAAACCTAATAATGTAAGTAATAATGAAAATAGTAAAGTAGAATATATAGATGGAGTTCCTTATATTGATGGATTAATTATAGTAAATAAAACATATGAATTGCCTAAAGATTATGTTCCAAAAAATACTTATAAAGAAGCAGGTAGTGCTGAATATTGTTCAACGTGTTTAGATATTGATACTTATGAAAATTTCCAAATGATGAAATCAGATGCTTTAGCATTAGGTTTAAATTTATGGATACAAAGTGGATATAGAAGTTATACACTACAACAAAAACTATATAATAATTATGTCTCAAGAGATGGAGTTGAAGCAGCAGATAGATATAGTGCAAGGCCAGGACATTCTGAACATCAAACAGGATTTGCATTTGATTTAAATACTATTACTGATTCATTTCAATATACTGATGAAGGAAAATGGGTAAATGAAAACGCATATAAATATGGTTTTATATTAAGATATCCAAAAGAAAAAGAAAGCATTACTGGATATAAATATGAACCATGGCATCTAAGATATGTAGGTAAAGATTTAGCAACTATTCTTTATAATAATGGAAATTGGATTACTTTAGAAGAATATTATAATTTAACAAGTACTTATAGCAATTAAAAACGTTTATAGCGTTTTTTTATTTTAATATATTTTGCTTTACAAGTAAAAATATTTATGTTATAAATTAAATGGATAGGTAAATTAAAACACATCAAGAAGAGATTTCTTGATGCCTTCCAAAATTTTTTGTTTATATGGAAGACATTTCAAAAAACCCCCTGAGGAAAATTGAAATGTCTTATTATTTTTTTAAGTAATATCTAAGATGATACATTTTGTTATGTCTATGATGAATAACTTTATGTAATCATAAAGATGTTATTTATTTATCATTTACTTAACAATAAATAAATGATTAATGAAAATAATAGAACAATTACTATCTGATTGAAAATTCTTTCTCTCATTAAGCTACCTCCTTATGCTATAAGGAAGGCATCAATTTTCCCAACTTGACGTGTAAGCCCTATACTAACATAATGTATTTGCAAACTATGTCAGTTGGTGTCGAAGATTTAAATTTTTTTAGATTTTTTCAAAATAAAAGAAAAAAATGCTAGTTTAAGGCTAGCAAGTTAAACCGTATATGGATTTTCATGTGTTCCATCTCCTCCTGTTATTTTTATCATAGATGATAATACTACTACTGGTCGAACATTGTAAATATTATAAACATCACCGAAAACATGAAATGAACTACCATATAAACGAAATGCAGAATCACCTTTATAATATCGACGTGCTGGAGTTGCTAACCACCATAAATTTTTTTCATTAAGAAAATCTATCCATAAGTAACTTTTCCAGCCTTTAACATCTTTAAATGGCCCTGCTAATTCAACTTCTTCTGCTGTTAATAATCCTCCTAAATCAGTTACTCTATCGCTTTCTTCTCCACATTTTAAATCAATATTTTCATTATTTAATATTTTTTTATATGATTCTGAACGTACACCATCATTTTCACCCTCAAATTCTGTTGTTTCTTCCCATGTATTATCACTATACCATTTATTTTGGTTGCCTAAACACCACTCTTCTGTCTTTAATTTTGATTTATCACTCTCTGATATATTATTTATCCAATCATCTATCATTTGTTTTGCACCTGTCACATTATTTGCTTTTCCACCTGCATTATTTTCATAATCGAATCTATATGCATTATCTTCCATTTTATAACCATACATCGTTTTGCCAATAAATGCTTTCTCTTGTCCTATACTTCCTGCTATTTCTCCTTCATATGTTGTACTTTCTATACCTGTTGAATTTTGGCATTCATTTTCATTATCATCTAATATTATTTTAACTGAACCATCTCCTTGAATTCTTACTATTCTAAAACATTTACCAGCAAAATTTATAAAATTATCTTGTACATGTCCTTTATAGTAATAAGATACACCATAATCATCTTCTGTTATGTTTAATGTTTTTTCATCTCCACTTTTATTTTCTTTATTAAATTCTGTTCTTCCTGCCTCTTTAACTCCTAATAATATTGCATTTTTTAATACTGCATATGCTAATGTATCTGTTATATGTTGTGATACTGTTACTTTTATTCCTATATTTAATGGTATATCTTTTGTTCCTAAATTATAATCATCGTCATCATTTATTTCTGGGTCCCATTCTATATATATTTTTATTGTTGATATTTCATTTATATGATTTAAAGATATTGTTCCTGAATATGTTTTTAATCCTAATAATTGTGTTTCTTCTTCACTATTTTTTTGTGTTGCTGTAACTTTTGTTATTTTTATTTGTTTATGACTATCTAGTGCTTCTGTATCTATAGTAAATACGTAATCTAATGATACTTGAGATTCTCTTGCATCTATATCAAAAGATACTATTCCTTTACTTCCTGGTGCTATTAATGTTTTTCCATTATTATATATATTATCATTTTGATTCCAATCTATATTAGCAGTAAATTTTTTTGTTTTTCCATCTGATATATCTATATCATTTACTAACACATGCCATTTTGCTACTTTAGGATTTATATTTGATTCACCTATACTTTGATATTTTGCAAATGTAAAACCTATTACACCAATTACTATTATCAATAATACTACTGCTATCATTATTAGTATTTTCTTATTTTTCATATATACCTCTTTTTCCATATAAAAAAATTATATAAGTATAACCCCCCCCAGCGAACAAATGTTCTTCTGAAGGAGATTGGTTATATAATTCAATTCTTCGTATATAATTTTTAATTTTTTGAGTACTTTCTTACTCTATTTACATTATA
>CANRDR010000045.1 GCA_947629425.1 uncultured Bacilli bacterium
CCCGGAAGCGAGAAACATTGTCGACCGGGATTATTTATTACTCGCTAGCCACCCGGAAGCGAGAAACATTTTCACACCTTAAGTGCAATATAAATATACTATATTTTTATGAAAATGTCAAATAGTATACATTATAGTATATGCAATTATTTTTATATAATTAAATATGCAATATAATGTTTATTATTTAAGTAAAGTTAATTAAATTACATTAATGGAGCAATTAATCTTAATAATGCTTGCCATATTGATTTAACTAATTTTTGTTTTGCTTCCTTTTTTGTTATTTCATGACTTTTATCAATAGAATCTAATATATCTTTTTTTATGTCTTTTATAATATTTACATTTTCAAAATAACAACCACATTCAAAATGTAAATATAAACTTCTATAATCCATATTTATTGTTCCTACAGTAGCTACTTTATCATCTGATACAAATACTTTACTATGAACAAAACCTGGCGTATATCTATATATTTTTACTCCACCTTTTACTAAAGGCTCTACATATGATTCTGATAAAGTATAAACAATTTTTTTATCAGGTATTCCTGGTATTACTATTCTTACATCTACTCCTCTTTTTGCTGCAAGAGTTAAAGCATTAATCATATCAGTATCAATTATTAAATATGGTGTAAATATATAAACATATTTATTAGCTTGATTTATAATATTTAAATAAACATCTTCTCCTGTTATTTCATCATCTAATGGAGTTTCTGCATAAGGAATAACATATCCATTTTCTTTTGATTTTGTAAATTTATGTTTAAATTTAGTAAAATCACTATCAACTTTTTTATATGAATTCCACATTGTTAAAAACATTACTGTATAATTCCAAACTGCATCTCCTGATATTTTAAATGCATTATCTTTCCAATGTCCATGTTTTATAGTTTTATTAATATATTCATCAGCAATATTTATACCGCCAGAAAATGCAACAATTCCATCTATAACTAAAATTTTTCTATGATCACGATTATTCATTATAATACCTGCAATAGGATTTAATCTATTAAATGGAATACATTTTATACCTAATTTAGCTAATTCTTTTGGATAATTTTTATCTAATGTAGATAAACATCCTAAATCATCATACATTACTCTAACATCTACTCCATTTTTAGCCTTTTCTTCTAATATATTTAAAATAGATTGCCACATATATCCATGATCTACTATAAAGTATTCAAAAAATATAAATTTCTCAGCTTTTTTAAGTTCTTTTAACATTTCTTCAAATGCAATTTCTCCTAAAGGATAATATTCTATATCATTATTTGTAGATACAGGAAAGTGAGAATAATCAGTTAAATATTTTATTTTACTATTATCACTTATATTAACTTTAGTATTAGGTATTAAATATTTTAAACTATCTTTTTCTTGACGTTTTATTCTTTTTAATAATTTACTATGATTCATATTATTTTTAAGTATAATATAAAGTAATGTACCTAATATAGGAAATAATATCAAACTTATTATTACAGGTAATGTATAAGAATAGTTTTTGCTAGTTCTTATTAAATCTAAAGTTAATAATAAACTTATTATTCCAAATAATATATGTATTAATATAACTTTATTAATAAAAAATAAGTATATAGTTAATGAAAATAATATTTGTAATATTAATCCTACTCCTACAATAATTCCCCTTTTTAACGCCATTTTCATAAAACCACTTCTTTCAAAGAATATTATATAATAAAAGAAATAAATTTACTATATAATAATTTATTTCTTACTATTCCATTTATATTTTGTATATCTACCACCTGAAATTTTTATTAGTTTATTTTCTTTTAATAATTTATTTAAATTTCTTTCTATTGTTATTTCACTTAAATCAGGTAATTTATTCATTATAAATGATTTATCAATTGGAATAATAGTTTCTTTAAATATATTTATTAATCTATCATATGCCGTAATTTTTTTATCAATAATAGATATTCTCGAATCAAATTCCCTATAAGCATTTAATATTATTCCTAAATAATACTCAACAAAATATGAGTAATCATTTTTGTTATCATGCCAATTTATAGAACTTTTTTCTAAAGTATCATAATAAATATCTTTCGTATTTTCAATAATTTTTTCTATACTTATATATTTACCAACTATATAATCAGCCTTATAAAGTAATAATAAGGTTAATAATCTACTAATTCTTCCATTTCCATCATTAAATGGATGAATTGATATAAAATCAAATATAAATAGTGAAATTAAAACTAACATATCACAAGATTCTTTCGCCGCTATTTCGTTATAATTTTTACATAATTCTTCTATTGCAATAGGTGTTTCTATAGGACTTAATGGAGTAAATCTTACTTTTTTTTCTCCCAATCTATTAATCTCTTCAATATAATTTTGTGAATTTTTAAATTTTCCACCATAATTATATGCAGTATATTTATATAAGTCTCTATGTAATTGTAAGATTGTGGATTCATTAATATCTATATATTTATAATTATTATGTATTAATGATAAAACATCTCTATAACCAGCAATTTCTTCTTCATTTCTATTTTTAGGTTCTAAGTTATTAATTACTATTTCATTTATTCTTTTTTCAGTAGTATAAATACCTTCGATTTTATTTGATGAAGAAGTACTTTCTATTTTAGCGACATTTACTAATGTTTCTAATGTATCTTGTTTTGTATCTATTAAATATAATTGTTTACCTTTATATTCATGGATTTTACTTATTAAATTAATAATATTAGTATTAGATATAATGCTATTATATTCTTCTATTAAATTAAACTTTCTCAAATTGCATCATTCTCCTTCATTTGCATCATTATAACATAAAATGATGCAATTAACAATAAATATGATGCAATTAATTCATTTGCTTAATTTATTTATATATTCACAAATTATATCTGCAGTTTTTTCTTTACCAATACTAGAATCTATACATAAATCATAATTAACTATGTCTCCCCATTTATTTCCAGATATTAACTCATAATAACTTGCTCTATTTTTGTCTGATTTTTCTATATTCTTTTTAGCGTTTGCTTTTGTATCTTTATACATTTGCATTATATTTTTTATTCTATATTCAAGTGGAGCATAGATAAATATTCTAACTATTTTAGGATTATCTTTTAAAACATAATCTGCTGCTCTACCAACTATTACACATGAACCATGACTTGCAATTTCTTTTATTATTTTTTTTTGTGCTAATATTGCATATTTTACTGGTGATGATGTTAAATATAAATCATGTAATATATCTTTATCACTATTTATATTAGATACAAATTCTTTATCTAATCCGCTATCTTTAGCAGCAAGTAAAGTCATTTCTTTATAATAATATGGTATATTTAATTTTTTAGATACAATTTCTCCAATTTTTTTACCTTGACTTCCATGAGTTCTTGATATAGTAATAATTATTCCTTCTTTTGAATCTTTAATACTAATATCTTTTTCTACTTTTTCTTTATTATCTATGTGTTTAAAGAATTTAATAATTAATATTATAGTTACTATAATTCCTAAAAAATCTGAAATAGGTGCTGCAATTAATACACCTTTTATTCCAAAATATTTAGGTAGTATTATTACTAATGGTACAAATAATATTATATCTCTTGTTAATGATACTATAGTTGCTTTTAATGGTTCTCCTACTGCTTGAAAGAATATAGAACTAAATTTTATTAAACAAGTAAATGTTACTAATATTAAAAATATTCTAAATGTTAATGTTGCAAATTCCATATATAATTCTTCATTAGAACCAAATATACTAATTATTAAACTAGGACATAATTCAAATAATATAGTTGATATAATTCCTACTATAATAGATATAATTAATACTTTTTTAAATGTTTCTTTAACTCTTTTTATATTTTTAGCACCATAATTATATCCTAATATTGGTTGTGCTCCTAAAATAACACCTACAATTATATTTATTACTATTGAAAATACTTTCATAGTTATACCTATAACTGCAATTGGTATATCTGTTCCATATTTTGATAAAGCACCATATTTAACTAACATTATATTACAAACTAAAGAAATTATAACTATACTCATTTGTGTTATAAATGTAGATATTCCTAATTTTATTACATTTTTAAATACTTTTAAGTCTATTTTAAAACTATCTATATGTAATTTAAATGTTTTTGTTCTTGTATAGTAAAAAATTGATAATACTAGAGTTGCTACTTGGCCTATGACTGTTGCAATTGCTGCACCTTTTATTCCCCATTTAAAACCAAATATAAATACAGGATCTAATATAATATTAATTATTGCACCTACCGAAGTTGTTGCCATAGAAAATCCTGGAGATCCATCAGCACGTATTACTGAATTCATTGAATTTGCTATCATATAAACAGGTATAAATAATAAAATTATTTCATAATAATATCTAGCTAAATCTATACTTTTATTGCTTGCTCCAAACAAATATAATAACTGGTCCTTAAAAATAAAACCTAAAATAAGAAAAATTATACTAATAATAAATGTAAAAGATATAGTATTACCTATTGATTTAGATGCATTTTTAGTATCTTTTCTTCCAAGACATAAAGATAAATATGCACTAGCACCATCACCAAAACACCATGCAAATGCAACTGCAATAATCGTAATAGGATATACAACTCCAGTTGCAGCATTACCTAAATATCCTAAACTACTATTACCAATAAATATTTGATCTACTATATTATATAAAGAACTAATAAGTAAAGATAAAATACATGGTATTGAAAATTTAAATAATAATTTAGATATTTTTTCTTCCCCTAAAAATTTGTTGTTTTCTTCTTTCATTTTTTTCTCCTTCTACTAATCCCTATTTTAGTGCAAAAAAATACGTAAAAACATGTCTTGTTTTTACGCAATTTGCTGGATCAGACTTATTAAATATACAACTTTTTTTAAAAAATTTCAAATGTTTTTTATCATTTTTAGTTTCATTAAGAATTAAAAATATATTATTAAACTACAACTTATGTATTCTTTTTATTATCTTATAAATAAGAAAAAAGCCCATTTCAAGACCATATAAACATCTATAATTCTAAACTATTTTTATTTAATAAGAATTCTTTTATTCCAATTATTAAAATACCATCTTCATTATGCCATAAATTTATATCATCTTTTACTACAATAATTTTTTTAAAATTATCACCAATACAATTTAAAGGACGAGATTCTTGATAATTTTTTTCTGGTGTATTAATATTTAATGCTGATTGTATATAATATTTATTGCTTGCCATATTGCAAATAAAATCTACTTCATAATAATTTCTGCCATCTTTATTTCTTGCTTCTACAACACCAACATCTATGGTATATCCTCTTATTAGAAGTTCATTATAAATTATATTTTCCATTATATGATTCTCTTCTTGCTGTCTAAAATTTAATCTCACATTTCTAAGTCCTAAATCAGTAAAATAATATTTAAAAGGAGTTAATATATACTTTCTGCCTTTAATGTCATATCTTTCTACTTTTTTAATTAAAAATGCATTTTCCAAATATTCTATGTATGAATTAATTGTATTAAGTGAGATATCTTTATCACCAGTTGAAAGATAAGTTTTATAAATATTCATAGGATTAGTAAGTGAACCAATAGATGATGCAAGAATATTTATAATCCCACCTAATACATCTTTTCTTTTAATATCATTTCTTTCAATAATATCTTTTAAATATGTTGTTTCAAATAAACTTAATAAATATTCTCTTTTTTGCTTTTCATTATCTTGAAGTACTACTGGAGGAAGTCCTCCATATAAAATATATTCTTTCCATGCTTGATCAAATGGTAGTTCTTTTATTTCTACAAATTCCTTAAATGATAATGGATAAATTCTTATTTCTGTACTTCTACCTCTAAATTCCGTTATTATATCACTTGATAGAAATTTTGAATTAGATCCTGTTACATAAACATCAAGATTTGCTTTTTTTAAAAAACTATTTAAAACGCTTTCAAAATCTTTTACTAATTGAATTTCATCTAAAAGAATATAATACATATCTTTATCTTTAACATTATTAATTACATAATTAAATAGTTCCATTGGATCTTTATATTTATTGTTTTCTATTAAATCTAAATCCACCTTTATAATATGATCTTCACTAACTCCCTCAGAAATTAAATAATTTTTAAAAATTGGATCTAATAAATATGATTTACCACATCTTCTAATTCCAGTAATAATTTTAATTAACTTATTTTCACGAGCTGATATTAATTCATTTAAATATTGTTCTCTTTTAATTTCTTTCATAATATTCCTCCTCATTGAAATATACTGACACTTTTACCACTAATTTTCAATATAATTATACTGCATATTTTTTTAAATTACAATATTTCCATTGAAATTTACTGTCATTTATGTCACTCTTTTTCAATGATTATTATATTCTAGAAAGATAATATTTAGTATAAATTTTACATAATTATATATTTCCACTTATTATATATTTAAAATTCTTTTTATAATAATCCCATAAATTAGCCTTTTTTACGCTTGTTTTTACTGTTATATCAAATGAATTTATTTTTTTACCATCTTTATATAAATCAAGTGTTCCTACTACATCTCCTACATTAACAGGAGCCTTTATTTCTTTTATTTTTATTTTATGGTCATATTTAGCATCATCTTCAATACTTACTAAATTAGTTACATCTTTTGCTAGTTTTAATTCTACTTCATCTGTTTTACCATCTAATACTTTTGTTGTACCTAATTTAGTATTAGTATCAAATAATGTTTTTAATTTGTAATTATTAAAACCATAATCTAATAACTCTATAGTATCTTTGCTTCTATTTTCTATTGTATCTTCTCCCATAACTACACTAATTAAACGCATTCCATTTCTTTTTGCAGTTGCAGTTAAACAATATCCTGCTGTATCTGTAAAACCTGTTTTTAATCCATCTAATCCATCATAGTATCTTATTAACCTATTAGTATTTACCATCCATATACTAGAACCATCATTCTTCTTTAAATAATCTTCATATATACTAGAATATTTTAATATAATATCATGTTTTAATAATTCTTTTGCAATCATAGCCATATCATAAGGACACGAATAATGATTTTCACTATCAAGTCCATGTACATTTTCAAAATTAGTATCTTTAAGTCCTAACTCTTTTACTTTATCATTCATCATTTTAACAAATTTTTCTTCAGTACCTGCAACATATTCTGCCATAGCAACGGCTGAATCATTAGCACTCATAACACAAATACTTTTAATTAATTCATCAACAGTCATTACTTCGCCTGGATTTAAAAATACTTGACTACCTCCCATGCTTGATGCATTATCACTTATTGTAACTTTATCTGTTAATTTAATTTTACCACTATCAATACTTTCCATAATTAAAAGTAAAGTCATTATTTTAGTCATACTGGCAGGTGCTCTATGTTCTTTTGAATTTTCATCCATTAATATTTCTCCAGTAGAATTTTCTATTAATATACTTCCTTTAGCAGCAGCATATACTGGACTTATAAGTAAAAAGAAACTAATTATTAAAAGAATAAATTTTTTCAATAAATTTCACCTCTAATTAAATATATAAAATAATCTTTATAAAATGATAAAAAAAGACAAAATTTTTAATTTAACTTGTCTTTTATAAAAAATTATTTAGATACTTTTTATATAAATATAATTAAATATAACATTTGTTTAATATTGTAATTTTTTTAAAGTATGTTGCATTGGTTAATTCTTTCTACTAACTATAACACACATTGCAGGATTAAACTCTGGTATATTATGTGAAATCCACTTATTCTTAATATAAAGATTGTTAGTAAGCAATTCATGTTCAAAATTTTTCCAATCTACAATTTTCAAAGAAGTCGTTGCTATATTTAATTCTTTATTGTTATTAATAACAACTCTTTTAGTATCTTCAAATGCTTTATTGATATCACTTTCATACATTCTTTCTCCATCACCCATTGAAACTATTAATGCTATTCCATTTTGATTTAAGTGTTCATATATAAATTTATAAAATTTATTTCTATGCTCTTTTATAACAAACATATGAATAACTGCAATTGAATAAATAAAATCATATTTATCATCTAATTTATCATTAATAATATCAAATTTTTTAAATTTATTATTATATTTATAATTTGATAGTTCTCTACATTTTTCTATTACTGTATTTGAATAATCAATTGCCATTACATTATATTTTTTATTTAAAAGGAATATTGCATCCCTTCCTTCACCACAACCCAAATCTAATATTTTTTTATCTGTTGTAATCCCATTATTCAATATTGTTTCAATAACAATTGGGCTCGGATTATTCGATGACCATAAGCAATTGTTTTCATATACTTGCTTATATCTTTTTTCGTATGCTTTATAATAATCAGTATTTAAATTATTTTTATTCATATAATCACCAAACCTTTGTTTTAAATAGTATATATTAAGTATTCCTATTTCTTTCTATAAACTGATATAACATATAAATTCATACAATTAGAGTTTTTATCATATATAATATTATCAATAATTGGAATCATATGATAATAATCTTTTTTATCATAACAAAATACAATATATGAACCATTATCTATTTTTAAATCTCTAACTAAAACATTTTTTTCATAGTTAATATTAATAATATTATTTTTTTCCATATATGTTTCAAATACTTTAATATCATTAAATGAATCACACTTTAAATTTTCAGCTAACTTACATAAATTACTATAAACATCATCATATTCTTTATTTAAAATTTTACATAAACTTCTTATTACACAATTACTTTTACCATTTTTATCTGATATATAAAATTCTTTAAATGTCATATTAATCTCCAATCTTTTTAATATTGTTATACATTCTTGAATGATATCCATTTTTATTATAAAAATTAATAGCATTTTTATTATAAGCAAATACATCTACTAAAATATACTCACATCCAACTGATTTAAAATAATCTTCCATTTCTTTAATAAGCATATTACCAATACCTTTATTTCTTACATTTTTAGAAACTATTAATTCAGTTATTTCTCCTCTTTTAGGACATTTATAATCTAAGTAATCATATTCATTATATGGAAAAATACATCCCATAATTAACCCTATAGCCTTATTATTTTCAACTGCTATATAACATTTACCATTATTATTTTTTACGTTCTCTAAATCTAAAATTGCCATTTTTTCTCTATATTCTGGATGTAATTGATCTAAATTATCTTTATCAATTGATACAATATATTCTTCTAGTTCAACTAATAAATCTTTTACATCTTCTAAATATTTATCTTCATATTCTATTATTTGCATTATTAAAATAATTCTCCTTAGTTAATTCATATTTAGAAAAAGTTAATAATCCATCATAAAATGTATAAGGTGATACTTCAACTACTTCACAAGTTTTATTAAATCCTAATCTTTCAAATATTTTACAAGATGCTATATTATCTTTTACAGCACTAGAAGAAATACTATTTATTTCTACTTCTTTAAACATGTAATCTATCATTGCTTTAGCGGCCTCTGTTGCATAACCTTTACCTTGATAAATGGGATCTATATACCAACCTACATCTCGAATAGCAATATCAATTCCACTTTCTTGAGCAGATATTTGTCCTATTACTTCTAGAGAACCACTATTTGTATAAATAGGTTTTAAGAATACACTCCATACAAAAACATCATCATTTTCTGCTTTAAGAACTTTAGACTTATAAAACTTCTCTTGATTTTCCCAAATCCAATGACTAGGATTATTTGCGTGTTTTTTAGCACCAACTAAATACCATTTATTTACTTCTGGAATCATTAATATTTCCCATAATCTTTTTTGTTCTTCCATCTTAGAACTTCTTAAAATTAATCTATTTGTTTCTATCGTTTTGCTACCAATAAACTTCATTTAGTCACCTCTATTAAATTGACTTATTTTTTTATAAACCTTTTTATTCGTTATATTTTTTTAACCAGTATAAATTATAACATATATTATCTTATATTTCTTATTGCATTGCTAACTTTTCTTTTATTAGATTCAACTTGTACTCTTTCACATATAAATAGTAAAAGTATTATATTAAAGTTAAAACTACCACCATTACTTAAAAATGGTAATGGTACACCAGTAAGAGGTATTATTGCAAGTACTCCCAATAAATTTATTAATAAATGAGATAATATAAAACTAAAAGTACCATAAGCAATAATAGAACCACTTAATGTTTCACTGCTTTTTGCAATTCTTAATAATCTATAT
>CANRDR010000046.1 GCA_947629425.1 uncultured Bacilli bacterium
GTATAACCCCCCCCATACGAACAAACGTTTCTATGAGAGAGATTGGTTATATAATTCAATCCTTCGTATATAATTTTTAATTTTTTTGAGCAAATCTTGTTAACTTAACTGTGACTCTTATTTTTTACTCTATTTAAATGATACTACAATTATTGAATATTCTCAAGTACTAAATATTTTTAAATTATTATGTTAAAAAAAAAATTAAACTAAATATAGTTTAATCAATTACAACTTGACTCATTTCTACTTCAACAGGAGTTTCTTGTCCAAATAAATCTATTAAAACTGTTAATGTACTCTTTTCAACATCTATTGAATCAATAGTACCAAGCATACCTTTAAATGGTCCATCTATTATAGATACTTTATTACCTACAACTAAATCTTTATTAACATCCATTCTAGTCATACCCATACTAGATAATATTTTATCAATTTCTTGAGGTAATAATGGTGTAGGTTTTGCACCTTTACCACTAGATCCAATAAATCCAGTAACACCTGGCGTATTACGTACAATATACCATGCTTCATCAGTCATTATCATTTCTACAAGAATATATCCTGGAAACATTTTTTTCTTTTTTTCTTTTGTTGATCCATCTTTTAAAGTTTCTGTTACAGTTTCTTCTGGAACAATAACTCTAAATATATAATCTTGAAATCCCATTGTTTGAGCACGACTTAAAAGTTTTTCTTGTACTTTACTTTCATGTCCACTATAAGTATTAACTACATACCAAAGTTTTTCCATTATCCAATCAACCCCTTAACAAATGCAAATAATGTTTCTATTCCATAAAAGAATAATGCAAAAAATATAACAAATACTAAAGTAGATATAGTATATTTAATTAATTCTTTTTTTGTAGGCCATTTAACCTTTTTAAGTTCACCTTTTACTTGTTTAAAATAACTTTCTTTTACTACTTCTTTTTCACTTGATTTAACCATAAAACACCTCTTATTTTTTAAGTATTAAAAAAACACTTTCGTGTACAAACATAATATATCATAAAACTTTATCTTGTGCAACAAAAATGTTAAAAAAACTAGAAAATATAGCAAATTTCATAAATAATTAAAAAAGTGTGTTTCCTAGTGTGTTTCGAATTTAAAAAATAATAAAAAAGCCCTATTTTAAGGGCATTATTTTTATTTTGGTGACTCATATGGGATTTGAACCCATGAATGTAGCCTTGAGAGGGCTATGTGTTAAACCATTTCACCAATGAGCCATTAAAAAAGACAATATTATAATAACATTATTAATATTATTTTTCAATTGTCTTTTTATATTAATTATTTTGAGTTCTTGCTAAAAACATATTATTTACTACACTAGCAACTTCAAAATCTGTAATATCTGATGTAACCAAATCATTTTCTTCAACAGATACTTCATATATATGTGGATTAGTTCCTATTATTTCATCGTTTTCATCTACTCCAATACACATAATATATTTTTTATTTTTATATTCTAATTCATCTAATACATACATTCTTAAATTATCTTTTGTACTTATTACTTTATCTTTCATTATAAACTCCTTGATACACTTTCTATAACCTCACCTGTTAATTCTGAAACTGTTTCCCAAGCCTGACCTACGCCATTTTTTCCAACAAGAACTGCAATATTATCTTTTGAAACTCCAGCATTTATTAAGTCTTGTACACTTGTTCCAGGTGTTGTTATTGTTTTTACTGCTCCATCTGGGCCAACAATTCCAAGTTTTTGGAATGTTGAATTAGCATCTACATATTTTCCAATTAAATGTTCAGTATTATGGTTATTTACTGCCCAACTTGCAGAATCATGTCCTTGTGTAACATTAAAATCATTTACTTTATTACCTATTTTAATATCACTATAAGATGAAGTATTATTTGGTTCAACTACATTTGGTTCATTTTGAACATTTGGTGTTTGAGTATGTGTTTGTGGTTGATTAACAAAACCTTTAGCAATTTTACCACCTGCTAATCCTATTAATCCGCCAGTCAAGCCCCAAGAAATATCTCTTAATCCTTCTTCTGATTTAATATATTGTTTAAATTTTTGAATATTTGCTTCTAGCTTATTGCTAGGTTCTTCTATTTTTTCTATAGTTTTCTTTCCAGATAATCTTTCTTGTTCAGCTTTTTTTCTTAATTTTCCAATATATCCTTTAAGTAATCCTATTGCAACACCAGATACAACTACAACACCAGTAGGTGCTAAGAATCCAACTGTTGCACCAATTCCTAATCCAGCCGCTAACATTGCAAATGTTTTCCAAGTAACTTTTGGTTTATTTTCTATTTTATCAATAGGTATAGGTTGTTTTGTATTATCTTTATTTAAATTTAATACTTCATTTAATTTATTTGTTAATTCATTGTTCAATGATTCAGGTAATTTAGATTTTCTTTCATTAATACTATTAATCATATTTTTTGCTTGTTCACTATTTAAATCTAAACCATTTTTTATAGCATTATATAAATTTTTAATATCTTCTAATATTTCATAATATAAATTTATATTATCCTTATGATTTTGAATATTATTTTCTAAATCATTTGTATTATTACTAGTAGTATTTTTATGACTTTGTTCAATAAGAGCATTTTTTTGAGCATTTAAATCGGCTATTTTCTGATTAACCTCTTGTAATTGATTATAAATATTATCATGATCTTCTTGTACTAGTCCTTTTTGACTTTCCTCAAATAATTTTTCTAATTCTTGTTTTTTCTCATTAAGTTTTTTTAAAGAATTGTCTATCTCACTTAACTTTTGATTTAATAAATCTTCCTCAGAATTTTCTTTTGATAATTCTCCAATTTTATTTAATAATTCTTCTTTTTCTTTAGTCAATGCAGAAATTTTTAATTGTGTTTCTTCTAATTGATCATAAACAAAATCATGATCTTCTTGTACTAATCCTTTTTGGCTTTCTTCAAGTACTTTCTCTAATTCTTGCTTTTTTTCATTTAATTTATTTAATTCTTCTTCAATTTGGCTTAATCTTTGAAGACCATTATATTTATCAGGATTTTCTTGTTTCATTCTTTCGATTTCTTGATTTATGGAATCCTTAGTTTTATTTAAAGAATCTAATTTTTTATTAATAGTCTGTAATTGATCATAAACAAAATCTGGTTCTTCTTGTATTAATCCTTTTCGACTTTCTTCAAATAGTTTTTCTAATCTTTCCTTTTCTTTTAATGCTTCAGATATTTGCAATTCTGTTTCTTTTAATTTTCCAAAAATGTTATCATTTGAATTTTTCTTTTCTTCTAACTCTTTTTCAAGTTCTTCTAATTCTTTTTTATAAGCCGTAATTGCTGGTCCATCTTCAAAAGATACTTCATTAACAGTTGTTTTAGTTTCCTCTTCTTCTTTTTCTTCTTCATCTTCAGAATCATCATCGCCTTCTGAAGTTTCTCCTCCAAAGTTATTTAAATCACTACCAGTTAAATCTTTTGGAGCTTCTCCACCTAATCCATTATCTTTAGTTTCTTCTTCAGTTTCATTGCCTTTATTTTCTAATTCTGATTCATTATCCTTAGTTCTTTTTTCTAACAATTTTCTAAAATATTCAACTATCTTTCCATTATAATACTCATTATGTTGATCAAAAAATTGTACAATACCTACTAAGAAAGTATCTTTTACACTTTCATCTATATTGTTATATATTTTTTCTAAAACCTCAATTTTCTCATAAGTATCTAAAACAATTGGTTCTTCTACATTTTCAACATGTATTTCATTTCCACCTATAGTTTTATAAACATCTTTAAAAGAATCTAATATTTTAGCATCAGTTTCTCTATTTCTAACTTGAGTATTTAATTCTTTAGAATTTTTTTCTATAAATTCATACATATAATTTCTTTTATCCATCATTATCACCTATTCTTTAATATCTTTTACTTTGTCAATTATTCTTTGTACGTTTTTGCTAACTATCGCTAGTACTTTATTTAAAGTATCCTTATCTTCTACTTTTAAAACACTAGTACCATTTACTATTTCAAATAAAATAAATGTTTCTGTAGGTATTTCATCTTCATCTACTTCATTAGTAAATGCATATTTTTTACCTTCATAATTAACTACATCCATAACAGTATATTTTATATTTTGAATAGTTAACAAACTTCCTATCTTAATTTCCATACAATCCTTCTCCTTTTTATTAAATTAATTATATCAAAATTTTTAAAATAACAATAGAAATTTATTAGAAATATACTTTCTTTTTACATATTTTTAATTAAATTAAATAATTATTGTGCTATACTATATTTCAAGGAGCAATTATGAAACTAAGTATATATGATTTTGATGGAACCATATATAATGGTGATTCATCAATAGATTTTATAAAATTTTTAATGAATAAAAAGAAAAAACTATATTTAAGATTACCTAAAATGTTTTTATATTTTATAAAATATAAATTAAAACTAATAGATAAAATAACTATGAAAGAATACTTTTTTAGTATATTATCAAATTTTAATAATATAGATTCATTAATAGAAGAATTTTGGAATAAACATGAATATAATATAAAAGATTTATTTAAAAATAAAAAAACATATAAGAATATAATTATAGCATCTGCAAGTCCATATTTTTTATTAGAACCTATTAAAGAAAAATATAAAATATTAGATTTATTTGCAACTAATATGAATAAAAAAAATGGTAAGATTAAAGGTAATAATTGTCATGATGTTGAAAAAGTTAAAGTTATTAACAAAAAATATAAAGATGCAATTATAAATGAAATGTATAGTGATGATGAAATAGCAGATAAACCACTTTTAGATTTAGCCAAAAAATCATACATTGTTAAAAAAGATAAAATAATAGATTATAAAAATTATAAACCAAATATATTTAAAAGATTTTGGAATTGGGGATGGGGAATATATCATAAAAATGAAGAAATATGGAATTATTTAATTGTAGGTTTATTAACTACTGTAGTTTCATTAGTAACATATTATATATGTGTTTTGACATTTTTAAATCCTAATGTAGCATTAGAATTACAAATTGCAAATATTATTTCTTGGATTTTAGCAGTTGCATTTGCATATTTTACAAATAGAATATTTGTTTTTAAAAGTAAAAATCCAAATAAAATAAAAGAGGCTAGTAGTTTTGTACTATCAAGAGTAGTAACACTTTTAATGGATATGTTTACTATGTTTATAATAGTTACTGTATTAAAAGGTAATGATAAAATTGGTAAGTTAGTATCTCAAGTTATAGTAACAGTAGGAAACTATATTATTAGCAAATTATTTGTATTTAAAAAGAAAGGCGTAAACAGTGAAAGATGAACAATTAAAAAAATTAATTATAGTTGTTATTATAGGAATATTATTTTATACAGTTATTAACAATATAAATGTTGTATTAAATATATTATTAAAAATATTTGATGTATTATTTCCATTTATATTAGGTATAGTTATTGCATTTATATTAAATATACCTATGACTAAAATAGAAAATATTTTTAAAAAATATAAAAAAAATAAAATAGGTAAAATTAGTATTAGAGTTATATCTATTACAATATCTTTAATTATATTTTTTGCTATACTTTTATTTATATCATTTTTACTTATTCCAGAATTAATAGAAAATATACAATTATTGATTACTAATATACCTACATTCTTAAAAAATATAGAAAGTTGGATATTAAATTTACTTTCTAGTATTCCACAAGTACAAGATAAAGTAAGAGAATTATTTCAAAGTAGTGCAAGTATTGATAACTTAGTAGTTACTGTTTTAAATTATATTGTTAATGGTTCTATTAGTTTTATTAGTAGTTTTATATCTAGTATTGTTACTTTATTTACTGCATTAGTTTTTGCAATATATATGGTTAGTCAAAAAGAATATTTACAAAAGGGTTTAAAAAAATTAATGGATGCTTATTTAAATAAAAAACATTCAAAAAAAATATTAGAAATATCATCACTTGCTAATAAAACATTCTCTTCATTTATTTCAGGACAATGTGTAGAAGCTGCAATATTAGGTGGAATATTCTTTATAGTACTTACAGTATTTAAATTCCCATATGCATTAATAATAAGTGTTTTAACTGCAATAACTGCTTTAATACCTATATTTGGTGCATTAATTGCAATGGTTATTGGTGCTATATTAATAGCAGTAACTAATCCAATACAAGCACTAATATTTATAGTATTATTCTTAGTTATTCAACAAATTGAAGGTAATTTTATATATCCTAGAGTTGTAGGTAAATCAGTTGGTTTATCTCCATTATGGACACTTCTTGCAATAACTGTTGGAGGAAGTTTATTTGGTATTGTAGGTATGCTTATTGGCCTTCCTCTTGCAAGTATAGTTTATGCTTTAATTAGAAACGATGTTCATAAAAGACTAAAAGAACCTAGTGAGTAATCATTAGGTTTTAATTTAATTTATACTGTTCTTTATATTGTGATAAAAACTTATAATTGTTCTTTTCTTTTTGTATTCTACCTATTACTATACTAGGTATAACATTTTGTGTTTTTGCAAATATTTTTATATTTTTATATAAATGATAATTTTCATTTGTTATAAACTCTATATAATCATTTTCATTTATTAACTGATTTTTTGCAAAATTATCTGCTTGCTTTTCTTGTTCACTATCTATAAATGAATAATCAATATATTGATTTGAAAAATCTTCATTAATCAAATGATAAATTTCATGAAATAACGTAAACCAAAATATATCACAAAAAGTTTTTCTTAAAGTCATACATAAAATTACTTTATTATTTAGTTTTTGAATAAAACCTTGCACTGGAGCCCCAGTAAAATGTTCTATTACATCAAATGCAATTCCACATTCTGAAAAAATATCTTTTAATTTTTTTATCATATCTTGTGTTGATAAAAACATTGTACTTTTTATTTCATCATATTTTGTAATTAATTTATTCTTATCAAATATATTTTTTACATTAATTTTATTAGTATAATATTCACATATTTTTTGCCATGCATATAAAACATAAATATTAACTTTATTTGATTTTGAACCTCTAAATGCAACTTGTTGTAATGGTAAATTTGGTATCATACATAAATCATTTATATTTAAAAATTTTCTCATATTTAGAATTGTTATTTGTTTACCAGTATTTTTTTCTATAATACCTTTATTTTCACAATATTTAACAATATCTTTTAATTCTAATAAAACTTCTAATTCTTTATCAGTAATATTATTTAAATTTTCTAATTCAACAATTTCTTTATCATAAATACCTTGTAAATTAATCCAAAATTCAGTTGATATTCCAAATACATATTCCAAACGGTTTGCAAATCTTGAAGATATATCTTTTTTACCATTTATAATTTGACTAATATGTTTTGCTGAATAACCAGTACGTATAGCAAGTTCTTCTTGAGACATATTTCTTGTCTCAATTAATTCTTTAATTGTTTCTCCAGGATGTATTATCAAACTAGGGGATAAGCCAAGCACATTTTCCGCCATGATAATCTGCAACTCCTTTCACATTAACTACTTCACATTTTTTTAAACTTTCATCATCTAAAAATTCTGTTATTGGTTCTACTATTAATCTATAATTTTTTGTTAAACTTATTCCAAATAAATTACTTAAATTTCCTACTAAAGGATGAGGTTTTCCAATACCATTATCTAAATATTGTTTAAAATTACTTGATGCCGCTAATTCATTAAATCTTCTTTTTAATAGTTTAGTCTTATCTAAACCAATTTTTTTGATTATTTGATTATAGTCTTTTAATAATTTATTTAGTTTATTGTCCTTTACTACTATTTGCAATCAAAACCCCTCCTTGTTAAATTACCTTTTAGGTAATTTAATTATACATTTGTTTTATTTTTTAGTCAATAAAAAAAGAATAGTTTTTTATGTATACATAATATCTATATCAACATCTCCATTAATTCCATCTATTCTTCCATTACTACACATCTGCCAAAACATATAGTCCCCTTCATAATCGGTTTGTTTTGTATAATGTGCAAGCCAAATAATATTATTATTTTTAAGCCATATATCTTCTAAATACGCTTTACTACTATAAAGCATACCTTTATATCCTTTTTTCTCTACAGTTTTTATAAATTCTTCTGCCATATTAGTTAAATTAAAGAAACTTAAATTATATTTATTATAATTAGACCATTCTTCCCAATCAAATGCTATTGGTAAATCAACTTTATAATCTTTTATTTGATTTAATACAAAATTAGCATTTTCTTTAGCCTTTTCCATACTTGTTGCATAAGAATAAAAATATAATCCTACAGGTATACCATATTTATTAGCATTTTCTATATTATTTATAAATTCACTATCTAAAAAATAATCTCCTGTTCTTCCTTTAGTACCTCCAACTCTTAAAATTAAAAATTCAACTCCAGATTCTTTTATTTTTTCAAAATCAATACTTCCTTGCCATTCAGATACATCTAATCCTATTTTAGTTTTATCTGTTTTATAATTATTAACAACGTCTTTAAAATAAGTATATGTTTTTGTCCCATTACTACTACTTCCAGATGGAGTATATACATTTAAAGTAAATTCTTGTTTGCTTTCATTATTGCTATTATCTACTGCTTTAAATACTAAATTATATTTACCTTCAGTATTTAAATCATATTCTCCTTCTATAAAACAATTTGGATTATCATCATAATTATCTCCACACATTATTTTTTCTACTAAATCGATATCACTACCTTTAACTACATTATATGTTTTACCTAACCATATTACTGGTGGAACTGTATCTATTACATTAACTTTATAAGAATAATTTAATTTAATGTTATCATCATTTATAAAAGTAAATTTAACTTCTTTTTCTCCTAATTTAGTAGAATCAATTTTATAATCATCAGTAATTTTACCATTAATAGAAGTAATATAATCTGATACTTTTTTATCACTATTGAATTCTAATGTATTATCATTATTTAATACTATTTCTATCTTAGCATTTTTAATTTTATAATAATTTATTATTTTAGGTATAAATATAATAGATGTTATTAAAATTAATAAAACTATACTAATTATAATTATTTTCTTTTTCAACATTATCACCTATTAAAATAATATCATAAAATAAATTGATTTTAAATTGAAATATTATATAATTAAATAGAGAGGAATGTTTATGAAAGAAATAGTAGAAGCAAAAAAAATTGATAAACCTTTTATAGTATCAAAAGATAAAATTAATGAATTTTTAAATCAAAGTAAAGATAGTAAAATATATGATCAAATAGAAAAAGTTAAAAAGAAAATGAATATAGATATGCCAAAAGTTTTAAGCAAGCGTATTAATAATAAATAAATTATTATATTTATCATATACGTAAACAATTATTTAATATTTAAAAACAGTAAAAAATTCAATTATTGTTTTAACTTCCTTACTGTTTTTATATGACTTAATTTAAAAACTATTTATCATTCAGAACGGTATAAGGATTTCCTTTTGTGCCATTACCTGAAACATATTCTATATCTTTATTTAATACTATGGATGGTCTTAAATCATAAGTTTTAGTAATTGTTTGTTCACTTATTGTACCTTTTCCTACATCCCATTCATCAGTTTTTGTTTCTCCAGAAACTGTAAATCTATGTTCATAAAAAGTGGTTATATCAAAAGGTGACAATGTCCACCATCTCTTCGTAGAATTATAAAGATAATAATTTATGTTATCATGCCAAATTTTTCCGCCTGCAAATGCTACTTCATCTGCTGTTAATGTTCCTATATAATCTTCCATTATTGTGTCACTAAATGCTTTGGTAAGTTGTATTGAATAATCTATATATAATTTAAAATATTCTTCATAATAAAAAGTACCAGATTTTAATTCTATTTCGTGATGAGAACTATCATAATATTTTGAATTGTTTCCTAAATTCCATATATCTTTTTTTAATAAATTTGTATCAAAATTATTTTCATTTAACCATTTATCAAATTTTGTTTTCATACATGTTTCACTATCATTTTCGCAATTTTCATAATCCGCTTTATAGGGATTTTCTAGTGTTGAATTTCCTTTATATCCAAAAGTTCCCTCTCCTATAAATGAATTTTCTCCTCCTTCTGCAGTTTCACAAGGTTTTGTACTATCATAAAGTATTATTTTTACTGAACTATCTCCCTCTATTCTTACTATTCTCCAACACATTTCATTAAAGTTTAAATAATTATCTTGTACATTGCCTCTAAAGT